>DASZUX010000403.1:0-17247 GCA_035547455.1 Chitinophagaceae bacterium | reverse complement strand
TCAGCTATTTCATTACCCACTATTGATACAATGGCCTGGTTTTTATCCACTTCAACAGTGCCAAAAGGCTCAAGTTCCTTTACAATTTCATCAAGGTGTGTTTCACTGTCTATTGTTACAGAAACCGCCACTTCTGATGTTGTGATCATATCAATCGGGGTTCGGTATTTCTCAAATACCTCAAATACTTTTCTTAAAAAACCATACGCAAGCAGCATACGGCTGCTTTTTATTTTTATGGCAATAATGCCGTCTTTCGCGGCTACCGCTTTAATGCCTTTACTTTTTGCATCTTCTGCAATGATGGTACCCTTAGCCTCCGGCTGCATGGTATTTAACAACTTAACCGGCACTTTGGTCAACTGCGCCGGCCAAATACATGTAGGGTGCAGAATTTTTGCGCCAAAATAGGCCAGCTCTGCAGCCTCATCAAAACTCAGCAGTTCTACCGGCACCGTTTTATCTACTACACGCGGATCGTTATTGTGCATGCCGTCAATATCTGTCCAAATCTCGCATACACTGGCGTTAATGGCTGCAGCCACCAGTGAGGCGGTATAATCGCTGCCGCCGCGCTTTAAATTGTCCACTTCCCCCCTTGCGTTTCGACAAATATATCCCTGTGTTACAAATAGCCTTTTACCGGTATGAGCCTGCAACAACGCTTTAAGCTTTTGGCTTATAAGACTTAGTTGCGGTTCTTCGTTGGCATCAATGCTCATAAATTCAAGCGCCGGCAATAAAAGATGGTCAATGCCTTTTTCTTCCAGGTAAACACAAAACAGCTTTGTGCTCATTAGTTCGCCCTGCGCCAGTATGTCTTTATTAAGTGCTTCACTGAATGATATACGAAGAATAATATTTAAAAATTCAAAATGCTCATCTACAATTGCCTCGGCCTTAGCATGATATCCGGGCTTTTCAACCAGCGTAGTAATAAAGTTTTTGTAATGCTCTTTCAACGCATCAATCTTTTGTTTAGCCTCGTCCCGCTTGCCTGCGGCAAGGCTTTCACTAATAGATACTAAGGCATTTGTCGTGCCGCTCAAAGCGCTCAATACAACAATAACCGGCTCTTCATCCCTGGTAATTAACTGGGCCACTTGGTGCATACGTTCGGGCTTTCCCACGCTGGTGCCCCCAAACTTCATTACTTTCATACAAAGCCCCTGTACAGTAAGGGGTATGTTTAATTGATTAAAAAATTGGCTGCAAAAGTAAATGGTATGAAAGAAACAGTTAGAAGAAATTTGCTTTAAACAGGTAAATAACCATTTTTATAACACGATGCTGCCGGAATAGCACACCCCGTAAGCAGCCTTGAGCAGTTATTTTATACTGCGGCAGTTTGTTTTTCCTTTACCAGTTCAGCATCAGGTTTGCTTTCATCAGTCAATGCCACTTTGCCCCGGTTTTTGCGTACTACGCGGTGATAGAGGGAAATCTCCCGGTCAAACAGGAACCGGAGAAATAAAAGCGTCCACGATTTATGACTGGCCAGCGAATCATAATACGCAGGTGCAGTAGTTTTTATTTGCGGCAGCCTGTTCCAGGGAACAGAGGGAAAATCATGATGTTCGTTATGATAGCCAACGTTAAATGCTACTGTATTTAATACGCCATAATAGCTGTAAGTCTCCTGTTCTTCGTGGGTAAGAAAATGCTCCTGTATCCAGCGCGCGCCAAGCGGGTGCAAGCCCACTGAAAAGAAAAAGCTGGCTACTAAAAATACGATGGCTTTTGGCCCCCAAAATATTGCCACTGTGCTTATAAACACAATTTGCACAAACCAGTTAAAAGCCACCCAGCCATCAAATGGTTTGATTTCTTTAAGACGAGCCAGCCTGAACAATTGAAAAAAAGGATAAAATAAAAGCCATATTGCTTTACCTATAAAGTAGTTGTTGATAAGCTTGGCCTCCCAATGATTAGGCAGGTCCCCGTCTAACTCGTGTATGCCCTGGAAGGAATGGTGTTTTATATGATAACGTTCAAAAGATACAGAACTGGCAAATACCAGCGGAATATTTGCAAGTATGCCGGCTAACTTATTAGCTGCCGGGCTTTTAAACAAAAGCTTATGTGCACACTCATGTATTAATACAAATAAAGCATGGTCGGCAAACGCCCCGACAAAGTAAGCCGCAGCCAATATTAACCACCAGCTTTTATCCTGCAGGTACCAGGCACCCACTACCTGCAAGGCTACCACCCCAACAATTGCTAAAAAAGTAAGCGGGTTTTTTCCAATCAGTTTGCGTACATCCGGGTGTTGCTTTAATATTTGTTTGGTGCGGGCACGGTGAGGTTCCGGGTTAGTGGAATATACAAACTGCATTCTCTTACTCATAAAAACTAAGGTAAGGGTTTGCTATTAAAAACGGCCTGTTTCGCAAATTAAAATATTCTGAATAGGCACTAGTTAATCAACGGGTTATGGGTTTTCTGTATAAAAACTGAAACCCCGGCGTTAGACAACGCACAGGGTTTTATAGAGACAACCACAACATGCCAACAATGAGGCCTATGTAAAATTGTTATTCAGTTTTAAGGTTTTGTACGGGGTTAGCCCTTGCAGCTTTTATTGCCTGGATGCTGATTGTTGCCAGCGCTATACCTAACGAAGCAAAACCTGCAATGGCAAATACCCACCATGTTACTGTTACCCGGTAAGCAAAATTTTCAAGCCATTTATCAAGCATTATCCAGGCCACGGGAAAAGCAATAACAGCCGCTATTGCTATAAATTTTAAAAACTCTTTTGAAAGCAGGGTAACAATACTGCTTATACTGGCGCCCAGTACTTTACGCATGCTTATTTCCTTTACCCTTTTTTGTATGGCATGCGTGGTTAAACCAAACAGGCCGAGGCAGGCAATAAAAATGGCTACACTACCTAAAATGGTTATAATGGCAGCGCCTTGCCTGTCATATTTATACACCTGCTTAAAGTGCTCATCCAAAAAATTGTATTCCATACCAGCATTGCCGGTAACGTGCTGCCATGTATTTTTTATTGCCGAAATAGTACCGGCAACATTGCCGGGAGCAACTTTTACATATAAGTTTTGCATAAAGTAAGGCGAGTTTATGCAACTAATAAGCAGGGGTTCAATTTTATGGTGAAGAGAATTAAAATTAAAATCTTTTACCACACCCACTATGGTGCCCGGCTGCCAGCTTGATAGCTCTATTGACTGCCCTACCGGGTTTTTCCAGCCCACCTGCCTGGCAAATGACTCATTAACGATGTACTCCTTGTCGTGTAATTGCGCGCTAAAATTCCTGCCCGCAACAATTTTCATATTAAAAAGCGGTATATAGCTATCCCCTACATTAGCTGTGTTCATTGATATAAATTGTCCTTTGCCTTCCGCATCAGTATATTTAACGCCATATAGCCCGGCATCTGTACCCAGCGACTCCCTGCTAAAGGAAACATCTTTTATATTATTCAGCTTTTTTAATTCACTTTCCAGCGCATCATATTTACCTGCTTCGGCAAAACCCATTGGTATGCTTATTACCTGGTCATATTTATAGCCGAGATCTGCCTTGTTAATAAAATCAAGCTGCCTTGCTATAACAATAATGCCTGCTACAAGCACAATCGCAATGGCAAACTGGGCAGTAACAAGCATACCTCTTAATGTAGCCCTGTTACCGAATAATATTTTACTTTTAAGCGCTTTGTTAATATTGATGCGGGAGATGGCATACGAAGGAAAGAAGCCCGCTACCAGCGGTATCACCATTAATATGCCCGCCAGCAGCCACATATAATTTGACGAGGTTAGCATATTGCTTACTGATAGTTTACGGTCTAACAAAGTATTCATGTACGGCAATACTAACACTTCAATAACTAAACCCATTACAGTAGCAATAGCCACCAACAAAAATGCTTCAGTAAGTACCTGTATAAACAAAATCCGCCTGCTTGCACCCGCAATTTTTTTAACTGCTATTTCTTTACCGCGAAAACCAGCTACGCTCATTGAAAGGTTAATAAAGTTCATGCCGGCGATAAGCAATACAAAAAGCGCCACGAGGCTAAAAATGGCAGGGTATTTTTTTTCAGACTTCTTAAAATTAAAATCGTCGTAAATAATACCCGACGAGCCCAGATGAACATCCCCCATTGCCTGCAGTTGAATATCAACATACTGGTTTTTGGCATGCACAATCTTGTTAAAGTCATCAGCTAACTTGCCGGCATCAACACCTTGTTTTAAGGTTAAATACGCCGGCCCCAGCAAAGCACCCCAATTACTGCCCAGGCCTTCCTGAAAAGGGCGCGGGTAAGCTATAAAAGCATCAACCTGCAGGTGAGAAGTGTATGGGAAATCTTTTATAACCCCGGAAACAGTTACATCAAACGAAGTGTCTCCTGCATTTACCTGTATGGCTTTATTAATACCATCGGCGGCCGTACCAAATATTCTTTTTGCCGTACTTTCATTTAACACGATAGTATTAGGCTGCTGCAAAAAACCGGCACTGCCGCCAGCAACCCATTGCACAGTAAAAATATTCGGGAAAGAAGAGTCGGCACATACAAAATGGTCAATCTTAAAATTGTTGTTATTATATACCATTTTAGCCGTAGTATACACATAAGGCGATACAGGCATTACCCGTACAAAATCTTCAATTTCAGTATGCTTACTTTTTAGTAATGGCAGGATGGGAAAACTTGAGCTGGCACTAAGCTGCGGCTGCCCGCCCGGGTAATGCAGGTACTCAATAATTCGGTAGCTTTTATTAAACGCAACATTGTGCTTATCAAAATTTCGTTCACTAAATACGTACGTAAAAATAAGCAGCACTACCGCTATGGCAACTGCCAGGCCAGCAACGTTAATGGTGTTGTACAGCTTTCGCCCGGCAATTCCTTTCCAGGCTATTTTTAAGTACTTACTCATAACCACAGTTATTTATAAAATTTTAAGCAAAAGCATACCAAAAAAATATTTATTGATAATAATAATATTATATCATTAATAAAATAATAATATGTACGGTTATGATATAAAAACTGTTTGATTTTGATACACCTGATTCTATATTCCGCGAAAAGAAATGACTGACACAAAGAATTAAACACGAATGCGGCAGAAATTTTTTATCTTGCATCTGAAAATATTTTATGCGGTTTTTACGGTTAAATCTCGATTTTCTTGATCATCCCCTTGGGTAGAGTTACTCCACATACCGCATTATAATTAACTACACTTAAAGCATTCATAGCTTTTTTGTAACCCATTAACCGGTTACAGCATAACAGATTTGTTATTTCTCTTAAATCAAAACACTATATGTTAACCCAGGCATCATCAAAAGCAAACGCATATCATATTGAATTAGAAGATAAGTACAGTGCCCACAACTATCACCCTTTACCGGTTGTGCTTGAGCGTGGTAAAGGTGTTTTTGTGTGGGATGTAGAAGGTAAAAAATATTATGATTTTCTAAGCGGTTATTCTGCGCTAAACCAGGGCCATGGCCATCCGCGCATTATTAATGCAATGATTGAACAGGCACAGAAACTTACACTTACATCAAGGGCTTTTTTTAATAATAGAATGGGTGAGTTTTCTAAATATATCACCGGTTATTTTGGGTACGATAAAGTACTGCCGATGAATACCGGCGCTGAAGCTGTTGAAACTGCCATTAAGCTCACCAGGCGCTGGGGCTACGATGTTAAAGGCATCCCTGCAGGTAAAGCAAAAATAATTGTATGCGAAGGCAATTTTCATGGCAGAACCACAACAATTGTTTCTTTTAGCAGCGATCCTTGCTCCTATTCTGGCTTCGGGCCGCTTACCCCAGGTTTTGAAATGGTACCATATAACAACCTCGCAGCGCTTGAAAAGGCATTACAGGATGAAAACGTAGCCGGCTTTTTGTTTGAGCCCGTGCAGGGAGAAGCCGGTGTAGTGATACCGGGTGATGGTTACTTAACCGGCATACGCCAGTTATGTACAGAATACAATGTACTGATGGTAGCAGACGAAATTCAAACTGGTTTGGCCCGCACGGGTAAAATGCTCGCCTGCGACCATGAAAATGTGCGGCCAGACGTTTTAATACTTGGTAAGGCTTTAAGTGGTGGTACTATACCGGTATCCGCAGTTTTAGCTGATGATATTGTAATGCTTACCATAAAGCCCGGTGAGCATGGCTCTACTTATGGTGGCAACCCGCTTGCCTGTGCAATAGCAGTTGAGGCGTTGCAGGTATTAAAAGATGAGCACATGGCCGAAAATGCAGAAAAGCTTGGCATTTTACTGCGTAACGGGCTTAAAAAAATACAGTCTCCATTTATTAACACCGTTCGTGGCAAAGGATTATTAAATGCCATTGTGATTGATCACGCAGATGCTGAAGCGGCCTGGAATCTTTGCCTTGCTCTTAAAGAAAATGGTTTGCTGGCTAAACCTACGCATGGCGATAAAATTCGATTCGCACCACCCCTTTGTATTAATGAAGAACAACTGCTGGAGTGTATAGAAATTATTGCCGCCAGTTTGAAGATATTTGAATAATTTGTAAGATAGATATTTGACAATCAGGAGTTAATTAATGGTTACTTTTGTACCCGTAACCAACCAGCCTGTTATGAATAATGAGCATGCCCACGAGGAGCCCCACCTTGAAAGTTCCGATATGCTTAAGGATATTGTTATTGGTATGAGCGATGGTCTTACCGTGCCCTTTGCGCTTGCCGCCGGGATGGTAAGTGCAGTTAAAAATGTAAATGTTGATCAAACTAAATTAATAATCCTTGCAGGTATTGCAGAAATTGCAGCAGGTTGTATTGCAATGGGGTTAGGCGGCTATCTTGCTGGAAAAACAGAGAGTGACCATTACGAAAGCGAGCTTAAGCGGGAGTATTTCGAGGTTGAAAAAGTTCCGGAAATTGAGAAAGCAGAAACTAAACAGGTATTTGCTGAATGGGGATTGAGTGATGAAGTGCAGGAAAAGGCAACCGGTGAAATAATGAGGGATAAAGACAAATGGGTAAATTTTATGATGCGGTACGAGCTTGGCCTTACTAAACCAGACCCCGCCCGCGCAAGAAAAAGTGCTTTTAATATTGGCATTGCTTATATAGTTGGGGGGCTAATACCGCTTAGTCCTTATTTTTTTGTAACCGAAGCCCTTGAAGGATTAAAAATTTCTGTAGTAATAACATTAATATGCCTGTTTGTTTTTGGCTTTTTTAAAAGCAAACTTACGGGCATAAATGCCTGGGGCGGAGGCTTAAAAGTTATGCTTATTGGTGCGGCCGCCGCAGCCACCGCTTTTTTTATCGCAAAATGGGTAGGCGCATAATCCTTGTTAAAAGATGGCCTTAAACAGCGTTGTTATTGTGCTGCTTTGCTGCCAAAAACTTTTTTAAGTAAATCAGTTACCCTTGCAGCCGGGTCTTTCCTTATCTTCTGCTCTTCAAGTCCTACTTCATAAAAAATACCATCAATTGCTTTGCCAGTTACGTAAGCTGACAAATCAGTATTTACAGGGTTTGAAGAAAAACGGTTGTAAACGGTAAATACGTCTTTCCAGTACTTGGTAGCATCCACTTTTTCAAGGGATTTGCTGATTACAGGCTTAAAGGCATTAGTAAGGTCTGTGGTTGTTTTTTGTTTAAAGTAGTTGGTGGCGGCAAAATCGCCTCCTTTAAGAATGTCTATCGCATCGCTGATAGTCATTTGCTTAATTGCATTCACAAAAATGGGAGTAGCCGATTTTGCAGCATCCTCGGCAGCCCGGTTCATGCTTAATATGGCTTTATCTACTACAGTGCCTAAGCCAACATTTCTCAGGGTATTTTCAACTTTCTGAGCCTCGGGAGGCATTAAGATCTTTATTACCGCATTGGCAAAAAAGCCATCTGCAGCTGAAAGCTTTGATGTACTGTTTTGTGTACCTATCGTAAGCGCCTGTTTAAGCCCTGAAATTATTTCATCAGAAGTTAAACCGCCGTTTTGGCCGTTTTGCGGCAGGTTATTCAGTATTTGTTTGGCAGTATCGCAACTGGTCGTAATGATAACGCATAAAAAAGCCGCGAGGATGTATTTCATATTAAAGTTAATGGGCCGGCAAATTAGCAAATACTTTTATAGCCCGCCAAAAACTTTTTTAAGTATATCGGTAGTCCTTGCAACAGGATTCTTTCTTATACTTACTTCTTCTTGTGCAATTTCATAAAACAGCCCGGATAGCGCTTTTTGGGTTACATAGTCTGCCAGGTCGGGGTTTACCTTTTTTACAAACGGCACTTTATTATAGGTTGTCATAATAGTATTCCAGTATTTGGTGGCATCCACTTTATCCAACGAGGTTTTAATAACCGGCATAAATGCAGTAGTTAATTCGTGTGTGGTTTTTACACGCAGGTAACTGGTTGCCGATGAATCCCCTCCCTTTAATATGCCTATAGCATCGGTTATGGTCATTTTCTTTATCGCATCCAAAAAAATGGGGGCTGCACTTTTGCAGGCATCTTCAGCCGCGCGGTTCATTGAAAGGATGGCTTTATCTACCTCGTCGCCAAGGCCCATGCCCCGCAGGGTTTTCTCTGCTTTTTGCGCTTCCGGCGGCATCAGTATTTTAACAGCCATGTTCTTAAAAAAGCCATCGGTTATTGAAAGTTTTTGAGTACCGGCTTGTACCCCCTTGTTCAGGGCGTCCTTTAAACCGTTTGCAATATCAAGGTTGCTTAACTGGGCACGTACTGCTGTTGTAAATACACCGGTGATAACAAGGCTAACAAGTATTTTTTTCATAGTGCTAACTTAAATAAGTGCTTTTATATACAACACTATAAAATTGTTAATGCTTTTGCAATAAAAAACCCCGCCATTATAAAAGCGGGGTTTAAAATAACTATAATTATCATTATTTACTTACTATTCTAAACTCTACCCTGCGGTTTTTATACTGGTCGCTCTTATTCTTTTCAGGATACACCAGTGGTTTTTTCATGCCATAACCTGCATAGGTCAGGCGGCTTTTGTCAATACCATGATCAATAAGGTATTGGTAAACCACCTGGGCCCTGTTGTACGAAAGATTATATTCTTTTGTCTCCCTGTCAAAACCTTCTTCGCCCAGCGGCCAGCAGCATACGTGACCCTGTATTTCAATTTTAAGCGTGGGAATTTCTTTCATTGCAGACACAACTGCTTCAAGGGCTGGTATGTCTTTTTTGAGGATAGTGTGGTAGCCGTTATCAAAATTAATACCCCTTAACACCAGCGACTCCCCTATTTTACTGTTTTTCAATTTATCGGTAACCTGTTTGCCAAGGTCCGATGCTTTTGTGTCTTCCGAAATTTCACTGGGCGCACTTGGTGTAGCCTGTACAGGGGCTGCAGGCTGGTTAACTACTGCAGGTTCGGGTTTGGTAACCACGATATCCTGTTTTGGTTCTTCCATGGTTTCAGCCGCAACATACAATCTCTTCATAACAAAGGGCGTATCGTTACGCACCATAACACTTCGTTCAACTTTCAATATATCGCCTTTGCGGGGATGTTTATTCAGGGCAAGAATCTCTTCCGGGTATGGAGGAGGGACAACAACACTGTCAGAAATGTACACTGTATCAATAGGCGTTGGCTTTTTAACAACCATCTGTGCCACCTTGGGTTCTTCTCTCTTAGTTTCAACAAGCGTTTTAACTACCTCGAAAGAACCTGTAATAGTAACAACCCTGTTCAACGAGTCTACTTGTCTTGGTGTAGCATCAAAAGCAAGCAATTTTCGTTTGCCGTAACCTTTTACAGTGTCAACATTCTCAATGGGAAAACCATTATCTGCAAGGAACTTAGATACGGTTTTTGCACGCATTTCCGACAACCAGTCGTTATAAGCATAAGGCCCCCATTTATCACAACGGCCAACCACGTATAAATGTTTGTCATCCTTGTGCTTGTCAATAAAAGCTTTTAGTTTTTGCTTGGCATGGGCTGTCAGATAATACTTCGAGGTATGGAAGTAAACATTAACAAGCGTTGAGTCTTCCTGGGCATGGCTTACTATAAAAGCTACTGCACAGGCAAACAGAAGCAACGGTTTTTTAAGTTTCATTGGGAAGAGATTTTAATGTGATTTTGTAAGTTGACGTAAAAATATATACAGAATTTTATATTTGCCTGTAACGATGCCAAAAACAATTTTTCACATTTACAAACCGTGGCCGGCTCTTTTGCAAAAGTTATCCACATAGGTGTACGGTATCGTTTAAATCGTTATAAAGGTAATCGTTTTATTAAAACACCTGTAATTTTTTATTATGGCGTTATCTGTTTGGGAAAGGGAAGTTTACTATAATCATAAACAAGTTGTTATAGTTGGTGCAGGGCTGGCTGGTTTGTGGAGCGCTATTGAATTAAAACGGCGAAACAGTCAGCTAAAAATACTGATGCTTGAAAAAGGCGTTATCCCAGGCGGGGCTTCCACCCGCAATGCTGGTTTTGCCTGTTTTGGCAGCCCTACAGAACTGCTGCACGATGCCGGTACCATTGGTGCGGAGAATATGCTTACCATTACAGAAATGCGTTACAAAGGCATTAATAAAATACGAAGCTTTTTTGGAGATAAAGCCATTGAATTTGACCCGTGTTATGGCTATGAATTATTGGATGATAAATATAACAATGCGGGGGAATTAGATGATAAACTGGCCTGGCTTAACAAGCAATTACAGTTAATAACCGGTCAGGAACAGACTTTTTTACGAGACAATAAAAAACTCAAACAATTTAATTTCAATAATTTAAAAAATCTTATTGAAAATAAATTAGAAGGAGGGTTACACAGCGGCAAGCTGGTACAATTACTAACCCGGTATGCACGCGATAGAGGTGTAGAAATTATGACAGGTATGGAAGTAAAAGGCTATACCAAAAGCGGAAATATCGTGCATGTTCATGTCAGCAACAATGAAGATATAACATGTGATAAATTATTGATTTCCATAAATGGTTTTACATCTAACTTAATTAAAAATACGCCAATTACCCCTGCAAGGGGCCAGGTTTTGCTTACTGCCCCTATCCCTTCTCTCCCATTTTCAGGAACATTTCATGCTGACGAAGGGTTTTATTATTTCCGTAACCTGGGCGACAGGGTTTTATTAGGTGGAGCCAGGAATAAGGCTTTTCAAGAGGAAGCTACTACTCAGGAAGGAATAACAACACTGATTCAAAGTGAATTAGAACAGTTTCTTAAAGAAAAAATATTACCGGGCAGGTTGTTTACAATTGAAAATCGCTGGAGTGGCATTATGGGTTTCACTTCGTCTAAGCAGCCTGTTGCAGAAGAGGTTGAACCGGGTATATTTATGTTAATCGCCTGTAATGGCATGGGCGTTGCGCTTACTCCTGTAATGGCTGAGAAAATGGCTACGCTGATGCTGGAGTAAATAACATCATGTTAAATGTTACATACCTATATTCGCACTCAATTATATAGTTACTTTACATTAGCTGAATATGTTTATCAAAAAACTGGCTGTACCATTATTAATGTGTCTTGCATTCTCGTGTGGCAATAACGCACAGGATAATACCAACCCGGCCGCAGAAAATAATGCCAATCCTGCCCCGCCCACTATTGGGTACAACATAGTGAAAACTTACCCGCATGATACAAGTTCCTATACAGAAGGGCTTTTTTGGCTAAACGGTGCCTTGTACGAAAGCACAGGCAATTATGGCAGCAGTGAGCTTAGGAAGAATAACCTGGAAACAGGCAAAGCAATGAAGCTGGTAACACTCGGCAAGCAATATTTTGGCGAAGGCATTTCACTAATAAACAGCAAGTTATACCAGTTAACTTATAAAGAAAAAGCGGTATTTGTTTATGATACTTCATCTTTCAAAAAAATTAAAGAGATGCAGTGGACAACAGGCGAAGGCTGGGGAATGACGCATAACGATTCTGAGTTAGTTATCAGTAACGGCAGCAGTAATCTTTATTTTGTTAATCCTGAAAACTTTGCCGTAAAACGTATTACCGGAGTAAGCGATAACTACGGCCCGGTTACATACCTAAACGAACTTGAATATGTAAATGGTGCTATATATGCCAACATTTGGCAAACCAACACAATTGTTAAGATTGACCCTGTAACAGGTAAAGTAACCGGCAAGCTGGATATGAATGGTTTGCTGGAAAAAGCAGGTGTTGTGAAACCAGACGAGTGGTACGCTGATGGCAATGTACTCAATGGTATTGCCTACAACGCCGCAACTAACAGTTTTTACATTACCGGTAAAGACTGGCCGCTTATTTTTGAAATAAAACTCAACCAGTAAGGTTATAAACACGTAACACCCGCCCTATTTAGGCGCTTTCCGGTAAAGCAGCCATGTAACTATAATAAAAATTGTATTGGGAATCCATGCTGCTATAACAGGAGGCAAACTGCCTTTAGAGGAAAAAATGGTGGAAAACCTATCCATCAATATAAATATAACTCCTATTATAAATGCCATGGCAATATGCGCCCCGCTGCCGCCTCTCACTTTCCGGCTGGCAATGGTAGCCCCTATAAGGGTAAGAATGAGTACTGTAATGGGTGTAGCTGTGCGCCGGTAACGCTCCACTTTAAGGGTATTTACATCCTCTGCCCCGCGTAATTCCTCCAGCTTAATAAACCGGCTCAAGTCAGGTGTAGTTAACCTGTCCTTGGCAAATTCGTCATGGCTAAGGTCAAAAGGCTTAAAATTAAACTCTGGCATCTCCTTTTTTGTAGCGGTTGTTATTGTTTCTTTCGGGCCATTAATAGTCCGCTCAAAAACACCCTGCAATACCCAGCGGTTTTTATGTTTTGTGGTATCCCACATTATGCTTTCAGCCCTAAGGTTATATACAAGCTGTGTTGTGCCTTTTATGCGGTGCAGAAAAAAAGGTCCCCCGTGTTTACGGGCAGTATCATAATTGCGAATGCCGAAATAAGTAAAGGAATCCAGGCGCTCATATATATCATTATCTTTAAATAGTATAGCATTGTAGCTGCTGCCGCCGTTTACATACCTGGTTTCAAAGCTGCCGCGTATGCCGTTAGCTTCTGGTATTACATAATGCGCACCGTACAGCAATATTAGCCCTAGCAGGGTGCCACCCATAAAATAAGGCACCAAAAAGCGCCTGAAACTGGTGCCGCTGGCAAGTATTGCCACAATTTCGCTCCTGCCGGCCATTTTCGAGGTAAAAAAAACAACTGCAATAAGTACAAATAAGGGGAACAATAATGCTATTATATAAGGTATAAAACCTATATAATACTGCATCACAATACCTTTAAACCCAAGACCGGATTTAATAAAGTCATCTGTTTTTTCGCTTATGTCAACAACTACGGCAATCAGGGTAAAAAGAAAAATACAAAAGAAAAAAGTAACAAGGAACTTCTTTAATATGTACCAGTCGAGTTTCTTCATTCACTTAGGCCAAATAAGTATTAATAGCGGTAAAAGTAAATGAAAAACTGTTGACAAGTTGTTATTTTAACAGCAATAAATACGGCAACAGCAGACAGCAGGCAAAGTTAAAATCTTTAGATAATTGTAACCTTTTAATTAAACTGCCGTTTAGATAATTATATAACCGCATTTATATACCGCCCCGTTAAAAAATACCAAAAATAAAATTATGTTTTTGCGGTTTAAAAACAATTACTACATTTGATACGAAATAATTCGTAAAACATGGCCAGTGTAAAAAATATAAAGCCTACCGAAAGTGAGCTAGAGATTCTCCAGGTGCTGTGGGATAAAAGCAGTGCCACAGTAAGGGAAGTGCATGAAGAAATGAGCAAGACAAAAGAGTGTGGCTATACCACAACCCTTAAGTTAATGCAGATAATGTTTGAAAAAGGGCTGGTTAAAAGAGACGACTCCAATAAAACGCACATTTATCAACCGAACGTGAGCAAGGATAAAACACAAAAACAAATGGTTGGTAAAATGGTAACTTCTTTATTTGGCGGCTCTGCATCACAACTTGTTATGCAGGCGCTGGGTTCGCAAAATACCAGCCGGGAAGAACTGGAAGAAATACAGAAATTATTAGACAACCTAAAAAAACAATAAATTATGCAGATGCTATCCCAATCAGCATTTTTACAGGCGTTGGGTTACGCAATTGCCGGCAGTTTGTGGCAGGCGGCTTTGTTGTGGTTGCTGGTTGCAGGCATAAACGCTTTGTTTAAATTAACATCGCAGTTAAAATATAAAATTGCGCTTATTGCACAATTTGGCGCTTTTGTGTGGTTTGTTGTAAGCCTGCAATACTATTATGGCAGGTGCAGCGAGGCCCTTGCAATGCTGCAGTCTTCCGGTCTTAACAGCAGTAATGCATTCGTATTTCATACTGATACTCATAATTTCTCTTCTATTTTACTAACCATAATTTCAAAAAGCGAGAAGTTTCTCCCCTATCTTTCAGTTGCCTATTTATGCCTGCTGGGGGTACTTGCATTAAGATGGGTAAAAGGTTACCGGCAAACTACCTTTATAAAAACCAGGGGATTACAAAAAATTGATGTTGAGTGGCGGCTTTTTGTTAAGCGTATTTCTGAAATGCTTAATATAAAGCATAATGTAAGCATCTACCTCTCAGAAATAATTAAAAGCCCTTTAACTGTTGGGTTTTTAAAACCACTTATCCTTATTCCCATAGCAAGCCTTAACAACCTTACCACTTACCAGCTTGAGGCAATAATATTGCATGAGTTAGCCCACATAAAAAGGGCCGACTATGTTATTAATATAATACAATCCATTATCGAAATCGGCCTGTTCTTTAATCCGTTTATTCAACTACTTGGTAAAATAATTAAGAGAGAAAGAGAAAATAGCTGTGACGACTGGGTACTGCAGTTTCAGTACAATCCTTCAGATTATGCTGAAGCTTTATTACGCATAGCCTACATGCAGCAGGCGCCTGCATTTGCAATGAATGCAGCCGGAAAAGAAAAAGACCTGTTATGGAGGGTTAAGCGTATGCTTAATCAAAAGCAAAAGTCTTTCCAGTACCGTAACCGCCTGCTGGCATTATTGCTTATAACCGGCATGCTCAGTTCTGTAGCCTGGTTTACTCCAGGTGTAAAAACTGCCGCTATAAAATCTGCTGCCAATGTACAACAGCCGGTTGTGATGGAGCCGTTAGCCATTAAAATTGATAACCCGCTGTTTAACCCTCTTTCATTCCTGAACAAACCCTTTAAGGAAGAAGTAAATAAGGCTGCAGAAGATGCTGCTGAAGGTTTGCAGGAAGCCACAACCGCCATTGCGAATAAAGTTGTTACAAATGTAGTACCGGGGACGCTGGCAAAAATACAGACCATAAGCGCAGATTTACCTGCCATTATATCTAATGGCAGCAAGGCTGCACAAGCAGCACTAGATCAGCTTAAACGGCAAAATATTTCACAGTTGGTCAACCAGTACACCAACAGCGATTCATTAAACGAACTTGTTACTATAGCTACCAATCAATTAAAGAACATTGAGTGGTCAGCTATAAATAAAGGGCTAAAATCTGCCGGGACAGAAATAGAGAAGAATGTAGATGATAAAGATCTTACTGTTTACGGCTTAAATCTAAAAAACCTCATTACTACATCATTAAACAGTGCCGCAAAATCAATTCCGCAGATTAAACTAGCAGCTTCCGACAACAATGATAACGACGGGGAAGCTACTATGAGCAGCGGAGGAGCTACCCTAACCCTGCGCCAGCAAGCAGCAAAGCCAGTGCAAGGCAGGCCTGCCACCGGTACCGGCGCACACCAAAAGGTAAATGAAGTAAAAAACCGGGTTGATTCTACCATAAGGGTATATGGAATAAACAGGGTAAGGGGTTTAAATAAAACAAATCTTTCCGGCGATGCCGTTATGCAGTATTACGCTACTGCTGCAAATACCGGGGTTAATTATTTGGCGCCCCAGGCGGCTGCAATTACTTATACCCCCGCTAAATTTGACCAGTCTGGTAACAGCTACTCCTGGAATAGTAATGGACTTTCTGTTACGCCTGCGGCAAATACAACGCTTATTGCAGTTAAAGAAGAGAAAGACGATTGTGATACGTATAAAAAGAACCTAACAATAGAAACAATGGATTCTACCGGGCAAAAACATACATTTCATGTAATTGTGGAAGTGTACCAGTAGCAATTGCCATTAAAATTAAACAGGCTGGTTTAGCCGCCGGAAACGGGGTTTTACCAGCCTGTTTAATTTTTTAACCACTCTACATCCAAGTTGCAGTATCACTTTAAATTTTGCCTTTACCACCCCCGGAGCAGTTTACTGTACAACTCAAAATTCTCGCTGTCAAAACAAACGAAAATTACCTTTTCAATAATAGTAGACTGCTGCAAAAAAGCGATAACGGTGCCTGTAGCAATGCCTGCTGCCTTTTCTTTAGGAAAATGATAAATGCCGGTACTTATATTGGGAAAGGCAATGGTAGCAATGGCTTTGTCAACCGCCAGCTTTAAAGAATTGATATAACAATCAGCCAGTTTATCTTCCTCACCGTGCCTGCCCTCATTCCATACAGGCTCTACAGTATGTATTACATATTTTGCAGGCAGCCTTGCCAGCAGTGGTAATTACTGCCTCTCCTGTGCGGCAACCTCCCTGCTTTGCCACAATTTTCCTGCATTCTTCCAATATAGCGGGGCCCCCGGCACGGTGGATGGCGCCATCAACACCGCCTCCGCCCATTAACGATGAATTAGCGGCATTCACAACGGCATCTACTTTTATTTTGGTAATATCGCCCTGTAACAATTTTATTTTTTGCAAAATGCCCATGTTTATATTATAGTACAGTGGCCATATATTGCTTCAGGTTGTCAGCCAGCATTATGCCTTCGTAAAACCTGCTTACAAAATCTGCAAATTCAAACAGGCTGGCAAGGTTCGTACCCCATAGTGTTTCATCCGCCAGTATGGCCCGCACCAGTTCGGCACCGCTGGCCTTACTGAAATGTGCATGCAAAATCCTGGCCTTATCATCATTAATAATATAACTGCTTTCATTAGCGTTGCCAACGTGCTGCCCATTATCATTTACACGGCTTTGCATAAAGCGTATATAAACTGCAAAGCCGAAAGCTATAAGTTTGGGGGGGGTATTATTTTTTGCATAGTGATTCAAAATGTTTGGCACGTTGCGCATCAGCATTTTTGAAGTGTACTGCAGCGTTATGTTCAA
>DASZUX010000402.1:0-3864 GCA_035547455.1 Chitinophagaceae bacterium | reverse complement strand
TTCACCAGGCTAACCAGAAGATGGACGAGGCTATTGTGTGCAGGCTGTTTGAGTTATACGGCCTTAAAAATATTCCCTCAAACATAATGCCCATGAATATAAATGCCTACGGTAATAGTTCCGTGGCCACCATTCCCACGCTTTTTGACATGGTTCGCAGAAGCCTTCTGCTCCCGCATTCCCTGTTCGAAGGAGATTTAATTGTCTTTGCATCAGTTGGTGCAGGCATGAATATAAATGCGGTTTGCTACAGGGTTTAACGTAAAATTTAGTATATGAATAATGAAGAAATTGAAAAGTTTTTGACAAGGCAGAATATAACAGATGAAATGCCGGTTAAAATATTTTTTAAGCAAAGAGCACCTTTAAGCGGCATTTTCGTAAAGGGACGTGATTTTGAAGAACTAAAAGAAAAAAATTTTTGGCGTATTGTTACAGATACGAAACATGCTGAATGGCTGCGTTTGAAAAGTATTGACATTGCCCGCATATTTAACGGTACAGAATTTTCAAAACTTGAAAACAAGTCCAGGGCCGCCATTAAACAGCAATAAGCAAAAATGGCTTCTAATTGGCGCAGTTAAGCTAAAGCCAAAACTCAGGTATTGACTTAGTCGTTTGTGTAAGAGAGGCTATGGCAGAAGGTTTTACGAGGTATGCGTTGCCGCCATTATCATACTATTTCTGAATTTCTTCGGTATTGGCTGAAGATGAAAACATAACTAACGGAACGTATGTCAATAATTTTGGGCATTTAGTATGCTTTAAATAATATGAAGAACGTAGTGCCTTTACCCTGCCCGCTTTCATACCAAATTCTTGCCTTGTGTTTTTCCAAAATTCTTTTTACAATGGCAAGCCCAACACCTGTGCCTTCATAAGCTTTTGCATTGTCCATTCTTTTAAACAAATCAAATACCTGGTTGCCGTGCAGCATGTCAATGCCAATACCATTATCCTGCACAGTATAAAGTATGCCATCTGCTGTAATTTTGCCTTCAATTTTAACCAGTGGGGTATCATTTTTAGCAGAGTATTTAACGGCATTTCCAATTAAGTTGCCAAATACCTGCGAAATCATAATTTCATCACCCTCCACCTCGGGTAAATTGCCAATTTGCACATTTGTTTTATGGGAACCGTAAGCTGAAAGCGCATCTTGTACGGCAGTTTCAACCAGCAGCTTAACCGGCAGCTTTTTTAAATGCAGGTCCTGTTTGCCAATACGGGAGTAAGATAATACCTCTCTTATTAATACATCCATCCGCTCGGTGTTTTTAATAACCTTATTAAGTATTTTTTTTACATCATCTGTAAGTTCGTCGTGATCCTCCAGCAATATCTCCGAATAGTTTCTTATTGAAGCTAAAGGCGTTTTTAAATCGTGAGAGATAGTAAAACTGAAGGTGTCCAATTCTTCATAAGCTTTTTTCAGTTCATCATTTAGTTTTCTTACCTGGTTGGCCCTGCTATTAAGCATGTGTATAAGCTCTTCACGTAACTTCATTACCGAACCAATGTCAGCAGACGTCCATGGTTCTGATGTACCCTCAACTTCTTCGGACCACACAGCAAAAGAGCGGCGGGGAGATATTTGCTGGTTTCCCTGTTCATCGGTTTCAACAGGCTTGTTGGGGTTACCTGCCCATTTTACGGTTTTTTTAATTTCAGGTTTAAACCACATAATATATTCATCCATTTCCCACGATATTGAGCATCCCAGCAGGCCGCTGGCTACATTCTTATATGCACCGGCAGACGCAAATATTTTGTCAAGGTTAGTAGTATGAAAAATTGAACTTCTGTGCTCCTTTTTTATCTTATTGTAAAGCGCACTTATTTCAGAATCGCCGGGCGTTTCGCCAATAACATATATACAGCCCTCAAATAAAAATGCAGCGCCGCATGCTTCTGTAAGTGATAACAGGTTTACCTTTTGCTGCATAAGTACTTCAGCAACATTCCAGTCTCTCATCAGCAGTTTTAATATTTCCTGCAAAGCCCCGTGAAACTCTTTTGATTTTTCTTTTCTTTCTATTTCAAGGCGGTGCTCAAGGGCAGAGGATAATATCCTGGCAATTAGCTTGCAACTGTTACGGGCTTTATAATCAATAAATTTCGGCGTGTAATTGTGGCAGGCAATTAGGCCCCAAAGCCTGTCGTTGATGATTACGGAAATGCTGAAACTTGACCTGACATCCATATTTTGCAGGTATTGAATATGAATGGGTGAAACTGCCCTTAAAACGGAATTAGTGAGATTTAAAGATGTTGTGCTAAGGCCGGCCTGGGTTGTAAAAAGTGCTGAGGGAACCGCAGTAACATCTGCAATAATGCGAACAAGGTTTATTTTATACAACTCCCTGGCTTGTTTGGGTATGTCAGAGGCGGGGTAGTGTAACCCCATAAACGATTCGAGATGCGGCTCCCTTTCTTCGCCTACAACCTCGCCATGATCATCTTCCCAAAATTTGTACACCATTATCCTGTCATAATGAATAATTTCTTTTACCTGCTTTGCCGTAAACTGCAAAATTTCTTCGATAGTACTGGCCTCAAGTATTTTTGAAAGAGATATCCCCATAAGCCGCTGCAACTCTTTGTCAATGTCAGGAAAGGAAGGCTCGAACTCAAGTAAGAAATGATGCTCTGCAAAATTTACGATAAGGTTGCAGGCCTGCGCGTTAATTTGAACGGCAATCGGGTTAGCCTCCTGCGCATTAGTATTTACAAGGTATTGCACCACATCAAACAAATTTGCATTACCGCAATTTATTACCCCGGCGGCAACAATATCTGCCAGGCTTTTACCAAGCAACTGCCCAGGCTCAAGTCCTGTAAACTGCTTTGTGTTAGCACTTGTAAAATCAATAAGCCAGGTAGTTTTATTAACAGCCAGCAAAAAGCCGTGTGGCTGAATTTTGCCTGGTATGTGTATAGGCTCTTTATCACAGTTGGAAAGATCAGTCATTGGGTTGTTAACAGTTAACGGCTGTTTCTGCATAGCAATGATTTATCCATGTTTTTAATTTTGAAAAAGCTTCTGTGGCAGCAGCTATTAATTCTTCAGCTTTATACTTGTTGCCGTTATTATTTAAAGCGTTGAGAAAATTATTCCACATTTGCGTGTTACGTTCACCATAACCAGAAAGAAATGAAAAACCATAGCTGACGGTCAGGCCGATGTTACCTGCTATTTTTTTACTTATAACCTGGCCCCCCATAGTAGAACCCTCAAGCACATAAAAAACGCCAATTGCACGGGAAGCATTACTGATACCGGGAATATTTGCGCAAAACGTTATATGTATTACACCCCCGGGAAAGCAATATAAGTCGTCAAGCATTAAGTCCGGCTTTCGCCGTAAATTATAATCGGGCACCGTAGCATCGGGCAGGTACAAATTAAGCAATGAATAAAGAGGCTTGTAGTATCCATACAATACCTGCAGCAATTTTTTATAGTCAGCGGGGTTTTTTACCTGCTTAATAAGCTGAAATACCTCGTGGTCTAATTCCTGGTGGTATTGGCGGGTGGCTTGTCGTATATCGTCTAACAGCAAAATATTTTTAGTTTATATCTACTTAACAGCAGCCTGTTACAGGTCAGCTATAAAACATTTTAAAAATCAAATTGCGTGCCGCACCACTGCAGGTTAGCATTTGCTGTTAAAGGTGATTTTCAAAAAAATCATCAATATAATTTCTTATATGCTCAACACTGCTTGGTTTGCTTATAAAGCCAACAGCGCCCAATTCTGCAGCCCTTAACGCAATATCTTCAATACCCGATATAAGAATTGCAGGAATGGGTTTTCCTGTTACTCCCGATGTTAAAATGCTGAAAATTTCAGTAGATGTATG
>DASZUX010000401.1:0-9089 GCA_035547455.1 Chitinophagaceae bacterium | reverse complement strand
AATAACAAACCCGGAAATAAAATAGTAATTGGTACCATTGACAGCTTGTATTCAGGCATATTGCACGAGGAAAGAAAGATATGGGTACATGTGCCTGAAAGCTACCGGCAGGCTGATACCAATAACAGGCAAAAATACCCTGTAGTGTACCTGCTTGACGGTGATGCACATTTTTTTTCAGTAGCAGGCATGATACACCAGTTAAGCGCTGTAAACGGCAATACTATTAGCCCAGAAATGATAGTGGTAGGCATACCTAATACTGACAGGACAAGAGATTTGACACCTACGCATGTAGCAAGTGACCCGCCATATATGGACAGTGCCTCGTCAGTAACGTCCGGCGGCGGAGAGCAGTTCGTGGCTTTTATTGAAAAAGAATTAGTGCCGCACATTGATTCCCTGTATCCTGCAGCACCATATAAGGTATTGATTGGCCACTCCTTTGGCGGGCTTACGGTTATTAATACCCTTATGCACCATACCAGCCTGTTTAATGCCTATGTGGCTATTGACCCCAGCATGTGGTGGGATAATATGAGACTGCTGAAGGAAGTACAGGAAAATGCGCCGGCAAAAGATTTTAGCCATACGGCCCTGTATCTTGGCATTGCAAATACAATGAATGCCGGCATGGATACAATGAAAGTGCAATACGACACAAACCCAATGGACAAGCACATCCGGTCAATCCTCGCTTTAAGCCATACTCTTGCCGCTAACAGCCCTAAAAATGGCCTTCGCTTCAGTTACAGGTATTATGGCACTGACAATCATGGTTCCGTACCGCTGATTACTGAATATGATGCCCTCCATTTTTTGTTTGATTACTACAGGCTTAACTTAACCAATAACGATTTTGTTAATATAGATACAACTGTAATTACTAAAATTGTCAATCACTATGACACTGTTTCGGCGAAGCTGAGATATAAGACATCCCCGCCGCAGGAGATAATAAACTCACTGGTTTACCAGGCTATATCCATAAAGCACTGGGCTGCAGCGGAGCGGCTTGCATTGCTTAATGTTACCAATTACCCAACCAATGCCGGACTTTTTGATACCCAGGGGGATGTATATGCAGCGGAAGGTAACAGGCAAAAGGCTATTGATTGTTATAAAAAAGCCTTGTCGTTAAACAGCGATATGAAAGAAACAAAAGCTAAACTTGACTCGCTGGAGCATAAATAAGTAACTAAAAAAATTTAGGGCATAAAAAAACTAACCTCATCTTTGCAGCATGAAAAAAGCAGGCATAGGTACAAGGGTTATGAATTTTTTGGTTGACACGCTGCTGATATTCTTTATAAGTTGGGGAATTTATGAATGGCGCTCTTTTTATGTATATTATTACCATGTGCCGCCAATTGATTTTTATATCGTTTTCTGGATTACCCTTGTAATATATTACATGCTGTTTGAAGCGATATTTGCCCGTACGCCCGGTAAATGGCTGTCAATAAGCAAAGTAGTTACCACGCAAGGCAGGCGGCCCGCTTTGTGGCAGGTAATAATACGCAGTGTATTGCGTGCAACCGTAATTGATTGTTTTTTTATACCGTTTCTAAATGACCGTACCCTGCATGATTATGCCAGCCAAACAATGGTAATAGAGGCGTAGTTGCTATACCGCTTCCCTGTTTATTTCTTCGTAAAGGTTTTGTATAAGGCCGTCTGCAAGGCCAATCTTAGGTACGTAAATTTCATTAATGTCTGCCCAGCGCATTACGTTAATGTATATCTGCAGCGCGGGCACAATAACATCGGCGCGGTCTTCGCGCAGTTTGTATATTCTTATTCTTTCTTCAAGCGTAACGCTGGAGAGCTCTTTATAGTAATCCTTTAATAAATCGAGCGACAGTGGTTTGCCCTCTTTTTTCTTGCTGACAGAAAATATTTTGTTGATGTTGCCTCCCGAACCAATGGCTATTATGGGCAGCTTGCTTTTGGTATTGCCCTTAATATGGTCGCGCATTTCGTCCCAATGGCCCTCGGTTACCATATTTTTAAGCAGGCGTATGGTACCGATGTTGAAAGATTCTTTGTAGCGCAATTTGCCATCGGCAAAAAATGTAAGTTCAGTACTGCCGCCGCCTACGTCTATGTACAGGTAGGAGTGTTCCTTGTCAAGATTTTCCGCTATATGGTTTTCGTAAATAAACGAGGCTTCGTCGTCACCGCTTATTATTTTAATGTCAATCCCGGCTTCCTGTTTTACTTTTCTTATAATGTCCGGGCCGTTAACGGCATCGCGCATGGCGCTGGTAGCGCAGGCTTTAAGGCGGGAAACCCCGTATACTTTAAGCAGGTGCTTGTAGGCCTGCATAGTTTCCATAATCATATTAACCCTTGCTGCACTTATTTCACCGCGTTCAAATACATCAAACCCAAGCCTCAGCGGCACACGTACCAGGTTAAGCTTGTTAAATACGGGTGTGCCGTCATCACTTACAGTAACCTCGGATATAAGTAATCTTGCGGCGTTGCTTCCAATATCAATTGCTGCCAGTTTCATTAATTGCCTTCGTTATTTTCTGATACAGGTAATTATAGGTCTCCACCTGCGAACGTACCTTTTTTTTGCCAGCGGAAGATACATAGTTATTTGAAAGCTCGTTATCCAATATACGTGCCTTAACATTGTCTCTTAATTGAATGTGGATAATGTCCTTTAATTCCTGTTTAATCTGTGCGTCTTTAACAGGCACCGCGGCTTCTACACGGTGGTCAAGATTTCGTATCATCCAGTCTGCAGATGAAATATATACCTTTTCATCCCCGCCATTGTGGAATATCATCACGCGGGCGTGTTCCAGGTATTCATCTACAATGCTTATGGCGTGTATATTGTTCTTAAGCTTTTTTTGTTGCGGTACGGCACAAAATATTCCCCTTACCACCAGTTTAATATCCACCCCTGCTACAGCAGCCTCGTATAATTTAAAAATCAGGGTGGTATCGCTCAGTGAATTAACCT
The DNA here is from genome assembly GCA_035547455.1 of Chitinophagaceae bacterium. Taxonomy (GTDB): domain Bacteria; phylum Bacteroidota; class Bacteroidia; order Chitinophagales; family Chitinophagaceae; genus JABDFW01. Next base: position 6,109 of record DASZUX010000401.1, on the reverse strand, counting down.
TTACAATGATGGAAGCCTGTTTGCCTGCTTTTGCATTTTTTATTTCGGCATTTATTAGCCTTATTAGCTGCAGCCGCATGGCCTGGGGGCAAATAATAAGCGTGTTGCAGGCTTTTAAATTGTATTCGCCTGTTTTTGGATTTTCAAGGTAGCGGAATATACGGTTTATATCAGCCATAATATTGCGGTTGCTGGTAAGCAGGCAATGGTCAGCATATACCCGGGCGGTTTTTTCGTTAAGGTTGCCGGTGCTTACAAAACCGTAGTGTATTGTTTTTTTGTTTACGCGCCGTTTTATAACACACAGCTTGGCATGTATTTTCATGTTGTTAATGCCCAGCAGCACTTTTACGCCTTCTTCTTCCAGCACTTTTTTCCATTCAAGGTTGGCCTCTTCATCAAAACGCGCTCTTAATTCAAGCATTACCACCACTTCTTTGCCGTTGCGCACTGCGTTAATTAATGCATTAATGACTTTTGAACTTGAGGCCAGCCGGTAAGCCGTTAATTTTATAGAAGTAACCATCGGATCCATAGCGGCCTCGCGTAATAAATCAATTACAGAGTTAAAGGAATGATACGGAAAATGAAGCATTACATCCTTTTCCGTTATTATGTCGGTAACGCGGAGGGCGCTGCGAAGGCCGGGATGAGTAAAGGGCTGCCGGCGTGCGCTTTTGTTTTTAAACACATCAGGAAAGTCCATAAAATGCCTGAAGTTATGTATGCGGCCCCCGGGGATGATATTGTCTTTTCTTGCCAGGTTAAGTCGCTTCATCAGGTATTCCAGCAGGCCGGCGTCCATTTCTTTATCGTACACAAAACGCACGGGTTTGCCTTTGCGCCTGTTTTTAAGCCCGCTCTCAATTTTTTGCACAAAGGTGGTTGTTACATCATTGTCAAGGTCTATCTCGGCATCTTTGGTAACTTTAAAAATGTGGGCATCAAAAATATCATAGCCGAAATAAGAGAATATATAGGGCAGGTTAAAACGTATCACATCTTCCAGCAGCATTATAGTTTCCTCCCCGTCTTTTGAAGGCAGTTTTACAAAGCGGCCAACGGTTCTGCTGGGTACTTCAATCAACGCATATTTCTGATCGTAAGCCGAGTCCTTCTTGCGCATTACCACGCCAAGGTACAGGCTTTTATCGCGCAGGTAGGGTAGTTGGGGCAGTGTTTCAATAAGTAGTGGTATAATATTGGAACGCACCTCGTCATCAAAAAATTTTTTTACGAATGTTTTCTGATCTTTATTAAGCTGCTTTTCTGTAACCAGCGATATGTTCTCTTTTTTAAGCTCATACAGTATGCCGCCCCAAATACGGTGAAACTCGTTTTGCTGCTGCAGCACAATGGTTTGAATCTGGTCTAATATTACCTGTGGATTTTTTTCGATGTGTATGTTTATTTTTTTATCCTTTATCTCCACCATCCTTTTAAGGGTGGCTACTCTTACCCTGAAAAACTCATCAAGATTGTTGGAGTGTATGCCAAGAAAACGGATACGTTCTCTGAGTGGTACGGTTACATCATTGGCTTCCTGCAATACGCGTGCGTTAAAGCTTAGCCAGCTAATATCCCTTGCAATCAAGTTTTTCATGCTGTTAAAATTTGTTGCGGCAATACGGCCGCATAGGGGTTAACTGCATAATTAAATTCTTTGTTATACCTATGCCGGTTATGAGAATTTTATTATGCAAGTTTATGTTGGTTTAAAAAGGTTAGCTTCAAAAATAAACAACCCGCCGGGTGTTGTAATGTTAAGTTTTTTTGATAAACACCACAACGGCCTATTTGGTTTGCTTTATTTTTTCTATGATGGACGTGGTTGAAAAATTGGGAATTATGGGATTAATAATTACCCTGCCCCCATATTCCATCACTTCTTTGGCGCCTACAACCTGGTCAAGCGTATAATCACCACCTTTTACCAGCACGTCAGGCTTAACAAGGGTTATTAAATTTAACGGGGTATCTTCTTCAAAAATAATCACTGCATCAGTTATTATAAGCGAAGCCAGCAGTAATGCCCTTGAGTGTTGCCCATTAACCGGCCTGCCTTCCCCTTTAAGGCGTCCTACACTTTCGTCGGCGTTTACCCCTACAATAAGAACGCTTGCCTGTGCTGCCGCCTGCGACAGGGAGTAAATATGCCCCTCGTGGAGAATATCATAGCAGCCATTGGTAAAAGCAATTGTTTTGCCCAACAGCCTTGCGGCTGCCGCAAAATGCTGCACCTGTGCAGTAGTTAAAATTTTATGTGCCGGAAATGCTGTGTTTCTCATATTTATTTTTTCTGGCGGTTATAAGTATATAGGCAACGGTACCAAAGAGCGTGGTAAACAAAAACTGGGATAGCCATAACAGCCAGCCAAAAGCAAGGCCAATGTCTTCGCTTATGTTATAAAGCCTTACTGCATTCTGTATAGCCATTGGGTAGGCACCAAAGCCACCCGGCGTTACAATAATGCCCAGTGTGCCTGCAAAAAGCAGTATTATGCCCGCGGAAATAGTAAGATGCTGCGTTTCCTGCATAGCAAAACACCCTAACCAGGTTGTTAAAATATAGCAGGCCCACATAAGTGTAGTGTAAGTTATAAACTTCCAGCGGTGTTTAAGCTTTTTTATACTAAAGAAGCCTTCTTTAAAACCGTGGGTTAGCTTTTTAAAAAATGCAGGGTATTTTTTTATTACCAGGCGAGTGGCAATTATTATAATTGCAGTAATTAGTACTGCCAGGGCTATTACTCTCCAGCGCAGCGAGGGATTGCCGGCATGTAGTTTACTTTGTTTAAACACCAAATCACTTATATAACTGCTTACCAGCCCGTATTGCATAAATAATATTGATACACCCAGCAGCAACAGGCAAACAACATCTACCGCTCTTTCAGTAATAATAGTGCCAATTAATTTTTCAACAGGTATTTTGTGTTTGCGTGTTACTACGGTACAGCGTATAACTTCGCCACCACGGGGTAGTACCTCGTTGGCAAGGTAGCCTGTAAGCAGTGCGCACAACAGGTCAAAAAAAGGCGGGTTGTAACCCATTGGTTCAATAAGCTGCTGCCAGCGCAGCGTTCTGAAAATATGGCTTAGCAGCAGTAATGCAAAAACAGGCAGCAGCAAAATATACCTGGCATGTTTCAACGCACCCAGCATGTCGTGCCAGTTTTGTGCGGTAAAATGATGGAAGGACAGCCATATTAAAAAGACTATGATGCCTATTACAATACCGTACTTTATCAATATGGGGTATAGCTTTTTCATTGCCTTATAAACGGCAATATAAGCAACTAAAGCAAATTGATATAGTTAAACTACCATTAACTACAGCCTGTTTCCTTCTTTCGGAAATATAACCGCAGGCGTAAATGTTTTAGCTTCTTCAAAATCCATCAGTGCGTACGATATAATAATAATTATATCACCTGCCGCGCCCCTGCGGGCTGCAGGGCCGTTAAGGCATACAGTACCGCTGCCCCTTTTGCCTTTTATAATATATGTTTCAATACGCTCGCCGTTGTTAACATTTACTACCTGAATCTTTTCGTTTTCAATCATGTTGGCAGCGTCCATCAGGTCTTCATCCAGCGTAAGGCTGCCTACATAATTAAGGTTCGCCTCTGTAATTACAGCGCGGTGAATCTTTGATTTTAATACTTCTATCTGCATAAGGGGCGCAAAGTTAGCGCGAATAGTTGATTGAAGAAATAGTTGAATGGTTGATTGGTAAACTGCAGTACCGGTATCAGCCAACCAGCATATTATCAATAAGCCGTATGCCGTCAATAAAGGCGGCAACAAGAGCCACCAGGGGGGCGTTTTTATCGGCATCTCCTGCAGGTTGCAGTGTGCCGGGATGGCATATTGCCACGTAATCAATTTTCTCAAAACCGCCTTCTATTATTATCCGTGTGGCTTGCTGCCGCAGTTGCTCAACAGTAAAAGCTGCTATGTTATGCTTAATATAAGTAAGTGCGTGGTAAATAGCCAATGCCTTTTGCCTTGCGGCGGGGCTTAAGCGCAGGTTACGGCTGCTCATGGCAAGCCCGCCTGTTTCGCGCAGGGTATCAACCATTTTTAACTGTGCAGGAATGTTATGTTCTTCCAGCAGCCGCTTTACTACCATACATTGCTGGTAATCCTTAAGGCCCATAAACATGCTGCCAGGGTTTACAATATCAAGCAACCGGTGCAGCACCCTGCATACCCCCTGGAAATGCCCGGGACGGTAATGCCCTTCCAGTATATTTTCAAGATAACCTATATTATAATGTATGCCTCCTGCAAGGCCACCGGGATATATCTCGTTTACAGAAGGTAAAAATAATATGTCTGTACCCTCTTCTTCAAGCAGCAGTATATCATTCTCAGTAGTAACAGGGTATTTTTCAAAGTCTTTGGGGTCGTTAAACTGTACAGGATTAACAAAAATTGAGCATACTGTAACGTCACAATGCTGCCTGCTTTCCCGTATTAAGGCCAGGTGGCCCTGATGCAGGGCACCCATAGTTGGCACAAAACCAATGGATTGGGCGCTTTTTGTTATTTTCTCAAGGTGTTTTTTAAGTGCTTCAGCTTTCTTAAATATTATCATTACGCGTTATTAAAGGGTATAAACAAGTTGCGTATTGCGCGTTTAAGCATTTTTTGTACCTTTGCTGCCTTATTTTTTTGCCCAAACATAGCACGCTAATGTCAACAAAGAAAAGAATTTTATTTATTGCTACTGAAATGTCGCCATACCTGGAACTTACAGAATTTGCGGAAATGGTAAACAGGCTGGCAATTAAGAGCAATGACAGCGGACTGGAAGTAAGATGCATAATGCCACGTTTTGGAGTTATTAATGAAAGGAGGCACAGGCTGCATGAAGTGGTAAGGCTTTCAGGTATTAATGTTTCGGTTGACAATGACGATTATCCCCTGCAGATTAAAGTAGCATCACTGCCAAACGCCCGCCTGCAGGTGTACTTTTTGGATAATGAAGACTTTTTTAAGCGTAAATATATATTTACCGACGAAAATGACCAATGGTTTGATGATAATGACCTTAGAACCATATTTTTTTGCAAAGGCGCACTGGAAACGGTAAAAAAATTTGGCTGGCCGCCGGATATTATACATTGCAGTGGCTGGATGACCGGGCTTATACCCATGTATCTTAAAACCGCCTACAAAAGAGAGCCTGTTTTTTTGCACAGCAAGGTGGTATTTACTATAGGCGAACATACTTTTAAAGAGAAATTGGGACCCCAATTTGCAGAAAGAGCCAATATACACACCGTTATTAAGGATAAAGACCTTGAGTATTTTAAAGAAGGTACTGATATCGCCATGTTCAGGGGTGGGGCGGCCTTTGCAGACGCCATTACTTTTGGAGCGGAAAAGGTTGATAAAAAACTGGCCGACGAATTTTCTAAAGTAAAAGGTAAAAAAGTATTAGCCTTCAACGGGTGGGATAGTGATTTAACAGACTATTTAGATTTGTATAACGAGCTTGCAGCGAAGTAATAAAACCCATGAATATTGCTGTTGTGAAAAAAAAATTTCCCGTTTTTTTTATTTTATTCTCCTTTATTTTTTTTGGCTGTACAAAAAATATAACCACTGATATAGGCAGTGAGTTACTGCCCGCCGGTGATAAAGTTGAAGCAAAAGATTTGTATCTTGATGTACAGACCAAAAATGGCGGCGACAGCGTTAACCACGTGGCAATATCGCAGGATTTTTCACTGGGCTATATTTCAAACGATCCCATTTTTGGCAAAGTAAGCGCTGCAGTAAACCTTCAGTTGGCACCCAGTTCATTTCCCGTGCAGTTTGGCTCGGCCAATAAAGACAGTGTTTGGTTTGACTCTGTAGTATTGGTATTAAGCTATAAAGGTATTTGGGGCGACTCTTTTCAAAACCTTGCCTTCAGGGTTTACCAAATCGCCAGCGACCAGCAATTTAGTCCCGACTCTGTATATTCAACATCGCATTTTTTTCAAAGAAATTCTATTGAGTTAACGAAGGGGTACCAGCCCGTTGAAGTAGACCCGCGTACCCTTGCAGATTCAGTTTACCCCTTTAACGAAGCTGCCACTAACCAGTTGCGCAT
>DASZUX010000400.1:0-8621 GCA_035547455.1 Chitinophagaceae bacterium | reverse complement strand
GCCAAAAAACCGAGGCGGCCAAAATTTACTCCCAGTACGGGTATATTTTTATCACCTATCAGTGCTACGGTATCCAGTATTGTGCCATCGCCGCCAAGACTTATTAAAAAATCAACCCCTTTATCAAGTTCTGACGAACGCGAAAAAAATTCTATGCCGGCATTGTTATATTGGCTTAAACCAAAACCCGCCAGTTGTGAATGAAGCAGTACCTTAATATCATGCCTTTGCAGCTCGCTTAACAAAATGTCAAGCTGGCTCTTCATATCATCCCCCAAACCCCTGCTGTAGATAGCAATCTTCATCTAAGGCTTTTTATTAATGCGCTGTAAGCGCTGCGGTTGCGGCAAGATAACTTAAAAGTCGGCTTGCACATGAAAAAATAGCCCTTTTTCGCCAAATTGATTAATACTATATTCAAATTTAAATACTGCATCGTAAAGCGACACAATATCCAAACCAAGCCCCCAGGTGCGCATTAAGCGGTTATTAAGCAGGCTGTTGCCCGGGTTGGTACTGTACCCATAACCAATATCGCCAAAAGCTTTAATAAAAAACCTGAAAGGTACCGGGGCAAATTCCCTGGTTTTATATTTTGGTTTAAATAACAAAGTAAAAATTTGCTTGCGCTCTGTTGCACGGGCTATTGCACCTGCCACACCGTCCACCACGTAATACTCAAGCCCGCGCAGGTAAATATCGCCGTAACCGAACAACTGCTGGTTATAATACGGCTGCCTGAACGGCAGCCGTATAAGGCCTGCCGCCTGTAACTGCAGGTTGGTTTTACCAATAAAAGGATGACTGAAGGTGCCGTGCACCTCCAGTTGTGTCATATCCATTTTTTTGCTTAAGCCTCGCTGCAGCAGGTATACATCCCCTGCAAAACCATTAAGCGGGTAGGCAATATTATCTACTCCATAATAGCGCATAGAGTATGATATTTCGGGGAACGACAGTTCCTTAACGCCGTTTAAAAAATAATTGGGATTAAGTATAACCACACTATCGGCTACCTGCTCGTGTACAAACGATATTTTAAATTCGTGCCGTGTCCGTATTGCAGGCCTATACAAATACCCGCCCTCAACCCGGATTGTTTTACGCGTAAAATTGTCATTTTGTTTAAAAAACAACTGTTTGCTAAATGCTGTGCCGTAATTCATCTCGTGCTGCTGGGAGTAAAGAAACCGTACGTCAAAACCACTCTTTAGCGCCCTGTCAGCAAACGGCTGTAAATACTTAAGGTCAATCTCATGGTTGTACCCGCTTATTAAAAACACGTTCAGCATGTCATTTCTTCCGCTAAAGTTATTTTGCATAAACTTCAGGCCATAATTAACCCGTTTGAGGCTATGATTTTCTTTTACCCACCATTGGTTAAAATTGCGGTCAACCAGTTTAAAATACGGCAACGGAAAAAGGTACCAGCGCTCTTTTACATCCACCTTTATAAATACCAGTTCGCCCGCCTGGCTTACCACATATACATCCACGTACACAAAAAGGCTGGTGTTTATAATTTGCTGCTTTGCAAGTATAAGCTTGGCTTCAAGATCCTTTTTTAAAATATAATCGCCCTGCTTAAAAGGTATTTCGCGCTCAATTATATAAGGTTTGGTTTTTTTATTGCCGGCAATAGCAATATCCGCTACCAGCAGCAGGGGCGAGGTTACGGAAGTATCAAAAGCATTGGCGGGCGATATATGCTGTACAACCGTATCAGTTTGGGCAGCACTTGTAAAGTACAAAGCGCAACATAGCCATAGCATTAGCTGCCTGTGAAATAATTTCATTACTTTTTACAGTTGGACTGTGACAGGTAAAAATAGGCTTTTGAGGTCCTTTTTTACATAATACGTATAAATTTAACAAACGTAACTAATTAACGGTGAAACTGGTTAAATGTTCAGGTAGGTCATTAGTAAATCAAGGTTTTCCTTCAGTTCGTTTTCATATAGCTCTTCGCCAAAATAATAGCGGATGTTATAGTCGTACCGCTGCAGGGTAGCAATAATATCGGATATTTCTATTTTATTTACCTTAATAGTAACCTGCAGCAACCCTGTAGAAACTTCCGTATAAGTATTTAGCTGGGTTATGTAGGCATCATTTGTTTCAATAAGCCGGCTTAATTCCCCAAAAGAAAAATTTCGCCTGTCCATCTCCAGCACAATCATACCGCCCGGCTCTTCCACCGCATTAAAAATAGAGGTGGCATGTATAAGTTTTTTAGTGGTAATAACGCCCAGCAGTTCTTTGCTTTCGTTTATCACTGGTACCAGGGAAAGGTCGCCGGCCGAAGCCGCCAGTTTTACAGCGGATAAAAAATGCTCACGGGATAAAACAGAAGCCTGCAGCAATTGCTCTTTCAGTGTAGCTATGATACTGTCTTCGTTTGCCTCCAGCAGCATCTCCCTGCTTATTATACCTGCAAAACCTTCCTCATGCACAACGGCCAGGTGGTGCACACCATAGTCATCCATCAATAAAAGCGCAAAGGAAACTTTGTCGTTAAACTGAAGCTGCGGAAAATTTGTTTCTATGATTTGCGATACTAACATATTTGCACCCCGCAACAATATGACATTAAATATCAGACTATCGCTGCAACGGGTTGTTTAAGCCTGGATAAAAATTGTTCCAGTATCCGGTTAAATTCAGACGGCACCTCCATCATAGGCGCATGGCCGCATCTGTCAATAAAGTACAATTCACTGTTGGGTATCAGCTTATTAAATTCTTTGGCTACAAATGGCGGTGTTATGGTGTCGTTATTACCCCAAATTAACAGGGTCGGCTGTTTAATCTGGCTCAGCTCCTCGTTAAGGTTATTGCGTATGGCGCTTTTGGCCAGTGCAATTATTTTAATTACGGTAAGCCTGTTGTTGGTAATTGAATACACTTCATCCACCAGTTCTTTGGTAGCCATGGTGGGATCGTAAAAAGTAAGCTCTGTTTTCTTTCTTATGTATTCATAGTCACCACGTTTAGGGTAACTATCACCCATACCATTTTCAAACAGGCCTGAACTGCCAGTTAAAATAAGCGATTTGATTTTCTCAGGATGTTTAAGAATATGTACCAGCGCTACATGGCCGCCCAGCGAATTACCCAGCAGGTGAATATTATTATACCCTTTTAACTCAATAAACTTTTGCACATGCTTTTCAAGCCCGCCTACCGTTGTGTGAAAAATATCAAGGTCAAACAACGGCAGCATGGGCACAACTACTTTGTACCCGGTACGGAAATGCTCAATCAGGTCTTTAAAGTTGCTCAACGCCCCAAACAGTCCATGCAGCAATACAAGGGGCTCTCCCTCGCCTTCTTCTATATACCTGAACTTGTCAGTTTGTTTTATCGTATACTCCATCAGTAAATTCCTTAAAAAATTGCCTCAGCGTTTAACCAATTACAAATAAACGTAAATGAAACGAAAAAACCTTATTGTTTAGAAGGATGAGTTAACTTACTTATGTACAAATGCAAATTTACCCAATTTTATGTTTATAACCACTTTTATAAGACCCTTACGGATATATAAGCCTGCTTTATTAAGATAATAGCATCTAAAATGACTTAGTGATTGTTTACCACGGAGCCAAAAAAGGCTTCAAGTTCGGCAAACATATTCCTGAATACCGGCACAAGGCTGCCCAGCAAATCTACCGCCCGGGGCCCAAAAGGTTCTATAATGTTGTAAGTTTTTGAAGCAGCAATGGTTTCGGGTTTAATAATGTTCATTTTACTGCCATAAAACAGCACAATGCTATATACGGTAACATATATTATAATATAAAAAATTATGCCCCCCAGCCTGTTTAGCCAGCCAAGCATAACTATTTCAACGCTTTTTTGCAGCATATTGGCAACAAGCCTTACCAAAATAACTACAACAATCATTACTGCCATAAACGAAACAAATGGAAGCCATTGTTTGCTGATGTGTGTGCTGTGCTGCAACCAGCCACTTACCACCACGGAAAACTTCATGGCTGCAGCAAGACCAATAATGATGGCAAGAAAAGAAAATATTGCTACAATAAGCCCCCTGCCGTAGCCTTTAAAGCAGGCGAGCGCTATTAAAATGAGCAGGATTATATCAATTGCCATGCGGTATAAACGTTAAGGGCTTTGCAGTTAGTATAAAGCAGGCTGCAAGGTTATTTATCTTGTGTTGCTATTAAAAACAAAACAAGCGGCTTTTAAATCACAGTGTAACCTTCGCCGCGCAGCGATTATTTTGCCAGCAATTCTTTTACTGTAGCTGAAATAGCTTTACCGTCTGCCTGGCCTGCTAGCTTTTTTGAGGCAACCCCCATTACTTTACCCATGTCTGCAGGTGATGATGCCCCTGTTTCAGCAATAATTTTAGACAGTTCTTCCTTCAATTCTGCTTCGGTAAGTTGCTTTGGCAAAAACTTCTCTATAACAGCGAGTTCTTCAATTTCTTTTTGCGCAAGGTCGGGCCTGTTTTGTTTCTGGTAAATATCCAGCGAATCTTTACGCTGTTTTACCATCTTCTGCAGCATTTTAAGTTCTGTATCTTCAGAAATTTGCCCATTGGCACCGGGCTCAGTTTTAGCTTTTATTATTTCAGCCTTTATGGCCCTTAACCCACGCAAACCGGCTTCATCCTTGCTTTTCATTGCATCCTTCATCTGCTCCATTACTTTTGCTTCTAAGCTCATATCATTTTATTTTTCTATGGTAAATAAATACAACAATAGCCCCGCCATTGCAGGTTATCGCTGTTTGCTTAAGTAAACCCGTTATTGCGGCGTTTGCCCGTTTTCCTTTAATTGCTGCTGCCTGAATTTTTGAAAGAAATCTTTGGCAAAATTTTTCATGTCGTTCACCAGCTCATGGTTATGGGTAGCACGGTCAAATGTATCGGCCATACCCATAAGTGTTTGGTAATAAAAATCTGCCATTTCATCTACCATCATCTCTTTGGTCCAAAGGTCAATATGCAAAGCCGTTTTTTCAGCGCCATCCCAAAAAGCCACCAGCATTGCTTTGGCTTGCTGTGCACCATCCGCCGGGTTGGCATGCCAGGTAAGTTTCTCCGGTATTTTGTCCCTGTCTAAATGAACATCAATTGTTATTGTTGACTTATCCATATTAATAGCAATAAAAATATTAAAAATTTACGTTAATGGGGCACCTGTTACTTATACTGCTCAAAACCCTGCTGCTTTTTCAATCATCTCCCATAGCAGCCGGGCGTTTTCGTCCCGGTTTTTTTCAGCAGCCTGCTGTTTGGCATTGTCTGCCATTTTTGACTTTTGTTCTTCATTTTTAAAAATGCTTATAATGGCATCGCCAAGCAGTTCGGCGCCGGGTTCTGCTACCGCAATACCGGTATCCTGGCCATATTCGGTAAGGCTTTGGGTATCCCTCGTAACTACCACTAATGGCGTGGCGCAGGCCAGCGCTTCTGCCACCGGCAGTAAATCCGCATCATTGGCGGGTATGTGTATTATGGCATAGGCACACCCAAACAACGATGCTTTTTCTTTTTCTGAGAGGTTATCCAGCATTTGTACATCATCCCGGTATTTATACGTGGTCATTTTGTCAACAATCTCCAGCGGCACAATTTCATGTTTGGGCAACAATAGTAGTTGCATAGTGCTTTGCTGCCATTTTTTAAATTTGGAAAAAGCCTTTAGCACAGTAAGCCACAGGTCTTCATCTTCATCATCCAGCACACATACAAAATATTCTTTTCCTTCGGTAAACTCCGACTTTGTAAGCACTTTTTCGTGCCATTCCCACACACGGTAATCTTTACCCGCACAATAGCTTATAATTGCGGGCTTAGTACCCGTTTTAGTACCAATAAGCTCCGCTGCATGCTGAGAATAAGTAAATGTTGCAGTAGCTGCCCCGGTATATGCCGCCAGGTTTTTTGCTACCAGCTTCTTCCAAACTGATTTTATTTTCGCGTCTTCCTGTAAAAAGCTTACGTCTGGCAGGGCAAGCACCTGGGGTATTTTGGTTGCTTTAGCATACACACCATTAAGGTTTACCACCACATGGGCTTTTACCTGTGCAAGAATTGAAGGCAACTTTGCGCCATACCACCAGCGGGTGGTAACCATATTTTTGGCTTTTACATGAATGCCAATAACAGCATTTTCAGGAAGAGATTTTGTTTTATTGGTGTAAAAAATAAAATCCTCCAGTTGCTGTACGTCGTAACCCAGCCAAGCGCCAAACTCCGACAGCAGGTCAGACACGTAAAACCCATAATCATTGTCTGTGGCGCTAATGTGATGAATAACTGCTATGCGCATAACTTAATTCCCGTTTCAGGTGCGGCTTGCCGCATCCTGTTTATACACTACAAATAGCCGTTTAATTTTGTTTTACCATTTTTTCGGCATTTTCTGCTACCTGCAATGCCTCAATAAACTCATCAATTTCCCCATTTATCACCGCGTCAAGATTATAAGATGTAAGACCAATACGGTGGTCTGTTACACGCCCCTGCGGCCAGTTATATGTGCGTATTTTTGCACTACGGTCGCCGGTACTAACTAATGTTTTACGGTGGCGGGCAATTTCTTCTTCATGCTTACGTACCTGCTCTTCATAAAGTTTAGTACGCAGCATCGTCATCGCTTTTTCGCGGTTGCCAAGCTGGCTTCTCTCTGTCTGGCAAACAACAACTGTACCCGTAGGTATATGCGTTAACATTACTTTGGTTTCTACCTTGTTCACGTTTTGGCCACCCGCACCGCCACTTCGTGCTGTTTCCATTTTTACATCAGCCGGGTTTAACTCAAAATCCACCTCTTCGGCCTCGGGCATAACGGCCACGGTAGCAGCGGAGGTGTGTACACGCCCCTGTGTTTCAGTATCAGGCACGCGCTGCACACGATGCACACCACTTTCAAACTTAAGCGTACCGTACACATCTTCACCCTGTACTTCAACAACAACTTCTTTGTAGCCGCCTACTGTACCCTCGCTTTCGCTTACAATAGCTGTTTTCCAGCCTTTTTTACCGGCATACCGCAGGTACATGCCTAAAAGGTCGCCTGCAAAAAGGCTTGCCTCATCACCACCCGTACCAGCACGAATTTCCAGTACAGCATTTTTATCATCCTGCGGGTCTTTGGGGATTAATAGCTTGGTGAGATATTTTTCCAGTTCATCTTTCTTCTGCTCCAGTTCAGGCAGTTCCATTTTTGCCAGTTCACGCATATCCTCATCGCTGCTGTTTAGTCCTTCTTTGGCAAAATTGTAATCTGCTTCTACTTTGCGGTATTCTTCGTAAGGCTTTACAATTTTTTCCAGGTCGCGGTATTCCTTGCTCATTTTACCAAACTCCCGGGGGTTATTAATAATCTCGGGGTTGGTAAGCGCTACCCCTACCTGTTCAAAACGGGCTTTTATGGCATCTAACTGGTCTGTCATCTGTTCCTTGTGTTTGAGCGTTTCAGGAGCTTATTTGTAAGAAGTTTCTGAAAGCGGGTGCAAAATTACGGTTTTTAGGGTGAGGAAAGATAGGGTTAACTTTGCTTTATGGGATGGTTAAAGTTTAAAGCCGACGAACTGTTTGACGGAAATGGTTTTTTGGGAGAAAGCAACGTTCTTATCACTTCCGCGGATGGAACAATAGAAGCCATTGTGCCCGTTTCCGAAGCCGGAGAGGATGTGGAATACCACCCTGGTATATTATCTCCCGGGCTGGTTAACTGCCACTGCCACCTTGAATTAAGCCACCTGAAAGGCCTTATACCTAAAAATACCGGCCTGGTGGATTTTGTAATTGGTGTAATGCAGCAACGCAACTTTCCTGAAGAAGTTATTTACAATGCCATTGCAGGGGCTGAAGACGAAATGCTTGGTAACGGCATTGTAGCCGTTGGTGATATTTGCAATACCCCGCATACCATTCCCCAAAAAAAACACGGGCGGCTGCATTACCACAACTTTATTGAGGCCACCGGTTTTGTTCCGGCATTTGCCCAAAAACGCTTTAAACAGGCGGTGGAGGTGTGGAAACAGTTTGAGGAAAATGAAAAGGCAAGAAAGAAAAGGGAAGTTTCCAACCTGCAATCGGTTGTTCCCCACGCCCCTTATTCCACCTCCCGGGAGCTAATGCGGCTTATCAGTGAATACTCTGCCGGCAAAACTATTACCATACATAACCAGGAAACGAGAGAAGAAAACAGCCTTTTCCTTACTGGTGAAAGTGGTTTTAGAAAACTGTTCAGCCTTTTTAATATTGATATTTCCTTTTTTAGGCCTTCCGGTAAAACCAGCCTGCAAACCTGGTTCACCGAACTTGGCGACGCTGAACGCATCATATTAGTACACAATACTTTTACAAGCCAGGAAGATGTTTTATTCGTGAATCGTCAATCGTCAATCGTGAATAGCGAAGCCCCCCCGCTCCAATCCCAATCTAAAATCCGCAAGCTAAAATCTACAAGCTGGTGCCTTTGTCCTAACGCCAACCTTTATATTGAAAACAGCCTGCCGCCCGTAGATATGTTGCGCAGCAACGGCTGCCACATTGTGCTGGGTACCGACAGCCTGGCCAGCAATGACATGCTATGCATACTGGGTGAAATGAAAACCCTCCGCAGCCGTTTTCCTCA
>DASZUX010000399.1:0-6516 GCA_035547455.1 Chitinophagaceae bacterium | reverse complement strand
TGATACAGAAGGCAACGTGCGCAAAGGGCCTGCTGGAGACCCATTGAAAAGATATAAAGCATATACCTAAAATGATTTACTAATTGTTGAAATTGAAAAAGCACCTTAACATGAAAAAGATACTGCAATATTCAGCCATTGGAGCTTTAATTATATTAACAGCCTGCCACAAGGCATCTCAAATGCCCGGAGACACCAATACGCTTGAAACCACTGAGCAGCAGGTTCTTACCGATTTTACCAACAATGTGGCCCTCTCTTCCTATCTTAAGCTAAGCATTGCCGCGGCAACATTAAATGCATCTATACAAACACTTGAAGCAACGCCTACAGATGATAACCTGCAATCCGCAAGAAATAACTGGAAGAGCATGCGCGAAATCTGGGAACAAAGCGAAGGCTTTTTATTTGGCCCTGTTGAAGATAATGACTACGACCCTAACATGGATACCTGGCCTACCGACTACACTCAGATGGATTCCCTGTTAGCCAGCAGCAACCCACTGGACGTATCAGATATTCAGAATCTAACGTTATCCCTGCGTGGTTACCATCCTATTGAATATATAATTTTTGGCGACCATGGCAGCCGTAAGGCGGCAGATATTACAGCCAGGCAGAAGAAATATATGACCAGCCTTTCCGCTGATCTTACCAATACCTGTAATGCTTTGTATTTAAGCTGGTCGTCAGCACCGGTAAACTTTGCACAGCAGGTAATTACTGCCGGTACAGGCAGCACCAAATACACCACCCGGCAGGATATTTTTATGGCTGTTGCCGGAGGTATGATTGATATATGCGATGAAGTTGGAGGCGGCAAAATGAAAGAACCGTATGATGCAAAAGACCCGCTGCTGGTTGAGTCGCCTTATTCAGGCAATTCTCTTATTGATTTTAAGAATAATATTATTGGTGCACAAAATGTATACCTGGGTGTTAACGGCAGTAAGGGCATAAAAGACATTGTAGCAGCAAAAAACAAATCGCTTGATAATAAGCTGCAGGGCTTATTTACAGCCGCCATTAATTCATTTGACGGTATTACTACTACGTATGAACAGGCTATACTATCCCAACGCATACAAAGCCAGCAAACAATGGACGCAGTGCTGGCATTGAAGGATGCATTGGAAAATGAATTAGTACCCTACATACAACAAAATATAAAGGATTAGTATAAAGAGAGGGAAAGCGGGTGGAAACAGCAAATGACAAGTGCTGCGTTTAATGTGACCGCCTGGCAGTTTCCTGCAGTAATATGAAGAAGTATATTATTACCGGTAGTTTATTTACGGTGATTTTCTCATTCACCATGTGCCATAAAGCCGGGGTATTCGATAGTGACGATTACGATAACAGGCTTAGCGGCGGAGCGGCAACAGTATTTGATGCTACATCAAAAGCTTTTACCCACGAGGTAAGCGGTTTAAGCGAAAGAGACCAGCATGTGCATGAACTGGGTGACGGCGCTTTTGAGCAAACATTTGTAGCGCCTGGTGCCGCAAGGTTTGGCGGCCTCGGGCCGGTGTTTAATAATGTGTCGTGTATCTCCTGTCATCATAACGATGGTAAAGGCACGCCAACAGCAGGGTTTGCAACGTCTTCATTACTCTTCCGCCTAAGTTTACCTGGATCGGATGAACATGGTGGGCCGGTAGCGGTGCCTGGTTACGGTTTGCAATTGCAGGACCAGGCGCTGTTTGGCGTGGCCTGCGAGGCAAAAATAAACATCAGTTATACAGATGTTCCGGTTACATATCCTGACGGGTCATCGGTTATGCTGCGTAAGCCGGTGTACACCCTTACTGACCAGTATATACCAATGCCTGCAAATTATTTGTTATCACCAAGGCTGGCACCACCGGTATTTGGGGCAGGATTACTTGAAAATATTCCCGAAGATGAAATACTTTCTTTTGTTGACAGCAAGGATGAAAACGCCGATGGTATTACCGGCAAAGCCAATTATGTTTACAATCCCTATACGCAAAAAACGGAATTGGGGCGCTTTGGGCTTAAGGCCAATACGCCTACCCTATTGCTACAGGTAGCTACCGCATACCAGCAGGACATGGGCGTTACAAGCTATATGCAGCCTAAAGAAAGTGTATACGGTCAGTTGCAGGATGATAAAAAAACTGATGACCCTGAATTGCCCGACAGTATTTTAAATGCCGTTGCTTTTTATGTAAAAACACTTGGCGTGCCTGCACGCCGCAGTACCACTGACCCGGAAGTAAAAAGAGGCGAAGTTTTATTTAACCAGGTTAACTGCAGCGGCTGTCATAAGCCATCTTTACAAACCGGGGTAAACGTAACATTACCTCAAATAAGTAACCAGTTAATACATGCCTATACTGACTTATTAGTGCATAACATGGGAGAAGGTCTTGCAGATAATCGTCCGGATTACCTGGCCGGTGGCAGTGACTGGCGCACAATGCCCTTGTGGGGCATTGGCCTGTTTGATAAAACAAACGGCATACCTTATTACCTGCACGACGGCAGGGCCCGTACACTGGAAGAAGCTATTTTATGGCATGATGGGGAAGCCAAAAATGCTAAACAGGGGTTTATGGCATTAAGTAAGACAGACCGCGATATGCTTATTAAATTTTTGCAGTCACTATAAAATTTAGAAAGTTTTAACCTCATAGCCTTTTGATTTGCAGTTATTGTAAAGCATTATTCCACCAACTTGTTACCTTTGCAGGCAAAATCTGCAGCATGAGCAGTGGTAAGCCTTCATATATTTTAAGTGTATTAAAAAACCGGTGCCCGCGTTGCAGGCAGGGCGAAATTTTTGTAAGCCGCAATGCCTACGCACTTAAACGTAGCACCTACATTAAAATGCACAAGCATTGCCCGGTATGCGGGCAACGTACTGAAATAGAAGTTGGCTTTTATTATGGCACTTCTTATGTTAGCTATGCTTTAACTGTTGCCTTTTCCATAGCTACTTGCATCGCCTGGTGGGTGCTTATCGGCTTTTCGCTGGATGATAACAGGATATTCTGGTGGCTGGGTTTAAATTCTGTAGCAATGGTGCTGCTTCAGCCCTTGTTCATGCGCCTGTCGCGCTCCTTATGGCTTAGCTGGTTCGTTAAATACGACCCTGACTGGAAGAACCGCCCTGCTGATAACCCGGAGCGTATTGTAGGAGAGGAAATGAATAACTGGTAACTGAAGATTATATTACAGCCTTTTGTGCAGCTTCTCTTACCCAGGCTCCATCTTCCCACGCTTTTACCCGGGCTTCCATTCTTTGTTTATTACAGGGCCCGTCTCCATTTATTACCTGGTAAAACTCGTTCCAGTCTATCGTTCCAAAATCATAATGGTCGCGGGTTTCATTCCAGGCAAGCTTTTCATCCGGCAGTGTTAGCCCAAGCACTTTAACCTGTTCTGCACATATATCTACAAACTTTTGCCGTAACTCATCATTACTCTGGCGTTTTATTTTCCATAACATACTTTGTGCGGTATTGGGAGAGTTATCATCCGGCGGGCCGAACATCATAAGACTTGGCCACCACCAGCGGTCAACAGCATCCTGCGCCATTTCGCGCTGTTCCTTTGTTCCGTTGCTTAAAGTAAATAAAATATCAAACCCCTGGCGCTGGTGAAAGCTTTCCTCCCGGCAAATACGCACCATTGCACGGGCATAAGGCCCATAGCTTGTACGGCACAAAGGCACCTGGTTAATAATGGCAGCCCCATCCACCAGCCAGCCAATAGCGCCAATATCTGCCCAGGATAAAGTGGGGTAATTAAATATGGAAGAATATTTTGCCTTACCGCTGTGCAGTTGCTCAATCATTTCGTCGCGGGTAATGCCTAATGTTTCTGCAGCAGAATATAAATAAAGGCCATGACCCGCTTCGTCCTGCACCTTGGCCAACAAAATAGCCTTACGTTTTAAAGATGGCGCCCGGGTTATCCAATTGCCCTCCGGTAGCATACCCACAATTTCACTATGCGCATGCTGGCTTACCTGCCGTATTAGCGTTTGCCGGTATTTAGCGGGCATCCATTCCTTTGGTTCTACTTTTATTTCAGCGTCAATTTTTTTTTGGAAATATACATCCTGCATTTTTACGTGTACCATATTTTTTAACATGGTAAAGATACGTAAGAAAAAAGATTGCTAACAATTGTTAGCATGTTCTATTGCCAGTTAATTACTGAAATAATTTCTTCAAGATAGTGTTGATCTGTGCCATCAAATTCATTAAGTGAATGGCTGTCAGCATCCAGTACGGCTACAACGTTACCGTTGTATATAAGAGGTATGACTATTTCCGATCTTGACAAGCTGCTGCACGCTATGTGCCCGGGAAATTTTTCTACATCCGGTACTACCAATGTTTTTGCCTGCGCCCAGCTTGTACCACAAACCCCCCTCCCTTTTTTTATGCGGGTGCACGCTACTGGTCCCTGGAAGGGCCCAAGCACCAACTCATCCTGCTTTACTATATAAAAACCTACCCAAAGCCAGTTAAACTGCTCCTTTAACGCCGCACATATATTTGCCAGGTTGGCAATTAAGTCAGGTTCCCCTTCCAGTAACCCTTTTATTTGGGGTAATAAGGATTGATATTGTTGCTGCTTTGTGCCTTTGACTACATGTAGATCTTCGCTCATGTGCCTTTTGTTTTATAAATGTAAAGTTGATGCAAGACAACCGGTTTTAACGACTTTTTTTATTCCTTTCAAGAAATTAATTGTCAGTCACTTACCAGCTTTACAGCCTGTCAATTTTTTTTAAGGATACCCGGGCAGCATTACTGGTATAACTTTTGTCACTATAACATTAAACAACTTAACCTATGTTACGCATTACACTCCAGCTATTATTATTCATTTTTGTAGTAATGTACAGCAAACGCATTGTTGAAAGATTGCGGTATGACGAATTTGGGTATGGTGGGTAACGGGTAGTGCACTTTTTTCAATAAAAAAGCCCTCCGCAAAAGAGGGCTGTAAATATGTTAGCGGCTTATAATTTAACCGTTCATGCTCGCCAAAAACTCTTCGTTGCTTTTGGTACCGCGCATACGCTTCAGCAGTTCTGTCATTGCTTCTTCAGGCTTCATATCGTTGATATACAAACGCAAAATATTCATTCTTGACAAAACCTCTTTTTCCAGCAACAGGTCCTCGCGGCGTGTTGATGATGCCACCAGGTCAATAGCAGGGAAAATACGCTTATTAGCCAGGCGGCGGTCAAGCTGCAGTTCCATGTTACCGGTGCCTTTAAATTCCTCAAATATTACTTCATCCATTTTACTGCCTGTTTCAATAAGTGCCGTAGCCAGTATGGTTAATGAGCCCCCATGTTCAATTTTACGGGCTGCACCAAAAAACTGTTTGGGCTTTTGCATAGCATTAGCTTCTACACCACCGCTTAACACCTTGCCGCTGGCAGGCGCTACAGTGTTGTGTGCGCGCGCAAGGCGGGTAATGGAGTCGAGCAATATCACCACATCATGCCCGCATTCTACCAGGCGCTTTGCTTTTTGTAAGGCAATAGTTGATACCTTAACGTGTTTCTCGGCGGGTTCGTCAAATGTTGAAGCGATAACTTCAGCCTTTACACTGCGCTCCATATCCGTAACCTCTTCAGGGCGTTCATCAATCAGCACCACCATCAGGTAACATTCGGGGTGGTTTGCGGCAATAGCATTGGCCACCTCTTTCAGCAACATGGTTTTACCCACCTTAGGCTGTGCCACAATTAAACCGCGCTGACCTTTGCCTATCGGTGTGAAAAGGTCAATCATACGTGTGCTGTAATTTGACTGCGTTGTAAACAGGTTCAGCTTCTCGTACGGGAACAGCGGTGTCAAATAATCAAACGGAACCCTATCGCGTACCTCATCCGGATTTTTGCCGTTGATGGTTTCAACCTTCAGCAGTGCAAAATACTTTTCGCCGTCTTTAGGCGGGCGTACAGCACCAAAAACAGTATCACCGGTTTTTAACCCAAACAATTTTATCTGTGACGGTGACACGTACACATCATCCGGTGAAGAAAGGTAATTGTAGTCGGATGAACGTAAAAAGCCGTAACCATCCGGCATCATTTCCAGTACACCTTCTGCCTGTATTATGCCGTCAAATTCAATATTAAATGCCGGTTCTTTGCGGTGCTGGTGCTTTTGCTGCGGGTAATCTGAAGAAGATCTGTCATCTTCCTCCTCTATATCATCATCGTCATCATCCAGGTTAAGAGGCTCATCGTTGGCCAAAAGACTTAACAAGGCGCTTGGTATTTCCGGTATGGAATCATCCTCTTCCGGCTTTTTATCTTCCTTTTTTGTGGCTTCAGCAGCCTCAGGCTGTGGTGTTGTTGCGTCTTTTTCCTTTTCCCTTGGTTTACGCCCTCTTTTTTTAGTATCTTTTGAAGGTTCGGCTTCAGGTTCAGGCTGTTTTTCAGCAGATTTTTTTACCTGCTTTTCAACTTTAACCGGTGCCGGTTCATTCATTACTTCGGCCTCTTCGGTGGTATTT
>DASZUX010000398.1:0-4112 GCA_035547455.1 Chitinophagaceae bacterium | reverse complement strand
AGTACACAGTGCCGTCGTAAATTATTTCTGCCTTTTGGTAGGTTATAAGGCTGCGGTAACCGCCATGTGCAGGTATAAAACCGTTTTCGTTTGGCATACTGCTAATTTAGGGACTTTAGGGACATTAGTGACACCGGCCCTGGTGTTTATTTAGGGACTTTGGGGACAATGGGGCTGTATAATTTTCTTCAGCAGATTCTTCGCTTCGCTCAGAATGACAGCTACCTTCCCCCAAAAAATAAACTTCCCCAAAAAGTGAGACAGGTTGCCCTTTTTTCTATTTATAGGTAACTGGTTTACTCATGTACGAAGAATAGTGTATTTTGAAAAAAAATGATTTTATTTTCCATAAAATAATAATAATGAACAAGTTATGTAAAACAGCATTCCTCCCTTTTCCTCCTGAGAGATGGCCACGGCTTTGGCTATGCACAACGCCTGGCCAAAGCCTCGCCATGACGGGTACATGGCGGATTTTTTTGTGCCCCTTGCGTGCAAAGCCTTCGTGCGCTTTGTGGCAGAACATTTACACCACAAAGGCCGCAAAGAAAAAAAGTGTATGGCGTTTACCGGTGTGAATTTTTAAAAAAATGTGCAAAAATTTAAGTAAGTAACTAAAAATGAATAGATTATGCAAAACAGCATTCCTCCTCCCCCGATAGCCATCGGGGCAGGCTCCTTACCACGATTTTTGCCTGGTTTTTCTGATGCGCCGGAACGGGGGCGTTTTAGACAGGGGTGCCGGGAATGGGGGCAGATCCCTCCTGCGTCGGGATGACAGGGAAAATTGTGCACACAAAATGCTGGTTTTTGCACAAAAAACAGTATTATCACGCAAAATGGGTTACCTTTGCCGGCTAACCTGTATATTTAAAGGGTATTTTAACGTAGGGCGGGCAGCGTACCCTAAACAAACAGCGTCTATATACGTATATTATAGGTATAAATTCAGGATAACAAACTATGAGGCAACTCAAAATCGCTACACAAATCACCAATCGTGATTCGCAGGCAGTAGAAAAGTATCTGCAGGAAATTAGTAAAATTCCGATGATCACTCCCGAAGAGGAAACCACACTGGCCCAGCGTATTAAGATGGGTGACCAAAGAGCGTTAGACAAATTGGTGCAGGCCAACCTGCGTTTCGTGGTATCTGTAGCTAAGCAGTACCAGCACCAGGGCCTTAGTCTTAGCGACCTCATCAACGAGGGAAATCTCGGCCTTATAAAGGCGGCACAGCGCTTTGATGAAACAAAGGGTTTTAAATTTATTTCGTACGCCGTATGGTGGATCCGCCAGTCCATACTACAGGCATTGGCAGAGCAGGGCCGCCTGGTTCGCCTGCCGCAAAACAAAATTGGCACTTACAACAAGGCTAACAAAGCCTACATGGCCTTTGAGCAGGAGCACGAGCGTGAGCCGAGCACCGAGGAACTGGCCGACATACTGGAAATGAGCGAAACGGAGATTAACAACATTTTCCAGAGCAACACACGCCACACCAGTCTTGACGCACCCGTGCACGAGGCGGAAGACGTGGCGATGGGCGACCTTTTAGAAGGCAGCGACGACACCGATGATGATGTGATGAAGGACAGCCTGCGCGAAGAAATTCGCCGTGTGCTTAAAAGCCTTAGCCCGCGCGAAGCAGAGATAGTGAATGCTTATTTTGGCCTTGACGGCGAAAATGGGGTTACCATTGAGCAGATTGGCCAGAAATACGACCTTACCAAGGAGCGTATAAGGCAGATTAAGGAGCGTGCTATAAAACGCCTGCAAAAAGCGCGTTACAGCAATGCGCTTAAAGCATATTTGGGGTAGGGTCTCCCCAGCCCCTCCGGTGGAGGGGGAAAGATGCCTCCCCTAACCCCTCCGGTGGAGGGGGAGTAAAAAATTACAAAACCTTTTCAGTTGCAAGGCTGGGGAGGTTTTGTGCTTTTTATAAAACGTACTGTTATGTAGCTTTTGCTGCAGGGTATAATATACATTTTTTTGTGCGGCAGGGTAATGATAGCTTGAAAAATAAAGCCATGTTGATATGGGCAACCTGTTATATGCATCGCCTTTTTTTATAGTGGAGAACCTGCAGGCATCGGTGGCATTTTATGTTAACCACCTGGGGTTTGAGGTGCGGTTTACAGCCCCTGCCGATGAGCCTTTTTTTGCTATTGTTGGCCGCGACCAGGTAAGCATTATGCTTAAGGGCAACGCTGCTGATATAAAACCTGCCCCCAACCATACACACCACGACTGGGGCCGCTGGGATGCCTTTATTTACTCGGCAGACCCTGATGCCCTGTATAAAGAGTACCTGTTACGCGGATTGGGTTTTAACCAGCCCCTGCTGGATGATAATGACGGCCTGCGCGGCTTTGAGGTTGCCGATGCCGACGGGTATATACTGTTTTTTGGCCACCCGAAGGCGTAGGGTATGGCGGCAGTAAGTTGCGGGCGGCGCTTATGCTTTTTCGTAATAGCCCATCAGTTCAGCGCGGGCAATTATATGGTTTTGCATGGCAGCTTCCAGCGTATTGCGGTTGCTGCCGGCGGGTAAGTTAAGCGGGGTGTTAAGGGCAAACACCCTGAAATAATAACGGTGGCGGCCATTGGGCGGGCACGGCGGGTGATAGCCTGTTTTACCGGCACTGTTGGTGCCGCTTATGCCGGGGTTGCTGTTTTCGGCAATGTCTTCGCCGGGAGGTATGTTCCATACCAGCCAGTGCGTAAACAATCCGCCGGGGGCATCAGGGTCATCCATTATAAGCACAACACTTTCGGTTGCGGGTGGTATGCCATCTATTTGCAGTCCGGGGTTAACCCCTTCGCCATCGCACCCGTAATGTTGCGGAATATTGCCCTTGTTGGCAAAAGTTGTGCTGTGTACGCTTATATGTGCTTTTGTTGTGCCTGCTGCCATACGGAAAGATTTATAAAGAGGGGATGAAAAAATTATGCCAAACGGGTGACCGGGGTAAATGGCTTGCAGTGATGGTACCGGGCAAATATTATACTTCCGGCATATTTAAAGCAGGGTTATACAAACCCCAGTAAATAGCCGCAGGCTCCGCCGGCAAGTATAAGCAGGCCGGGGTTTACTTTAGCCAGCATAAGTGCAGCCAGCGACGCAATAAATATGGCTGCCGTTTGCCAGTGTGTAACAACACCCGGCAGCATGTGTATGGCTACGGACGCAATAAGGGCTACGGAAGCGCCATTCACTACGTCTAAAAAATTTCTTAGCACTGCGTGGCTGTTAATAAAGCGCAGTATGCGGTTAAGAAAAAAGGCGATAAAAAACGAGGGCAGGAAGATAGCCGCGGTAGCCAGCAGCGCACCGGGTGTACCCATAATAAGGTAGCCTGCAAAAGTAGCGCTTGACAGGATAGGGCCCGGCGTTAGCTGCCCGGCAGAAACAGCATCTGCCAGTTGCTGGGCTGTAAGCCAGTGCTGGCGTTGCACAAGGGCATTGTCAAGATAGGCAAACAGTACATACCCGCTGCCGTATAATATGGCGCCTATTTTGAAGAAGATTAAAAAAAGCCGCAGCAGGGTTGGTGTGTTGCCCATTAATAATGGCAAGGGCAAAATGGAGTATAGCTTTTTGCGGCCTGCATACAGCGCACCTGCGGCGCCGGCAGCAAACAACAGCGCTACCTCGTTAATGCCAAACAGGGTGCCTGCCAGTACCAGCAGCGAAATAACAATTATATGCGGCCTGCGTATTATTGAGCCGGATAACCTAAACACGGCGTTTATTATTACAGCTGCGGTAGCAGGGCCAATGCCATACAAAAAGGGCTGTACCGCGGGCAGGTGGCCATACTTTGTGTAGAGTATTGCCCACAGCAGGCAAATAAACATAGACGGTAAAATGTATACAATGCCGCCTGTTATAAGGCCTGCTTTGCCGGCCCTTTCGTGGGCGCAGTGCATAATAATTTCTACTGAGTTAGGCCCCGGTATCAGGTTAGCTGCACTAACGGCGTCGAGGTATTCGCTGCGGGTAACCCACCCGCGCTTTGATACCACCTCGCTTTCAATAAGGCTTACCATACCGGCTATGCCGCCAAAGCCGGTGCAACCCAGCTTGAGGCAAACAATAGTTATCTCAA
>DASZUX010000397.1:0-7267 GCA_035547455.1 Chitinophagaceae bacterium | reverse complement strand
GTCTTCCTCCATGCTTTGCCTGGTATATAACATGGCAGACGGTGTCATTTTTCTTGCAGACGAATGGAGTTCTTTTACACCTGTAAATGCCGCCAGTGCGGCAATATTATTACTGCGCACGCCACTGCCCGGCATTATAATAATGCGGTCTGCAGCCTGCTCAACCATTTGTTTTAGCAGTTGTTTGCCGTCAAAAGCATTGGGTACCTGCCCGCTGGTTAAAATACGCTGGCAGCCACAATTAATTATGGCTTCAAGCGCGTCAAATGGGTCTTTAGCCCTGTCGAATGCGCGGTGAAAGGTTATATCAAGCGGGTAAGCCAAATCAACCAGGCGTTTTGTTCTTTCTGTATCAATACTACCGTCGTTATTCAGCAGCCCGGTAACCAGCCCGCTAAAGCCCAGGTCTTTTACCAGCCTAACATCCTGCTTCATCACTTCAAATTCCCCGTCGCTGTACAAAAAATCGCCGCCCCGGGGGCGTATAATAGGAAACACCGGTATATGGATAGTTTCAATAATGCGTTTAAGTGTGCCGTATGATGGGGTAGTACCGCCCTCCGCGGCGTTCTCGCACATTTCAATCCTGTCTGCCCCGGTATGAGCCGCCAGCAATGCAGAGGAGAAATTAAAAACAGCTATTTCTAATAACATAATGTAAGGGCTGTTTACAATATGTGTTTACTGTCAATAAGGGTATTGTAATCGTCAGCGTAGCATACGGCATAGTTAAAGCCTTTTTGTATGGCATACGCGCCGTATTCACCCTGCTTGTTTACTGCAATAAATGCCACTTGCGTATCTTTCAACTTATCTTCACGCCCTTTAAAGTTTTTTATTATTTTTTCTACGGCCTTTTTGCAGGCATCCTCGGGGCTTAACCCCTGCGCCATGTATTGCACTACAAGGTGTGTGCCGCACGCCTTTATTACCTCTTCACCCACACCTGTTGAGGTAGCGGCGCCCACTTCGTTATCTACAAACAGGCCTGCGCCTATAATAGGGGAGTCGCCCACACGCCCGCGTACCTTAAACGCCATACCGCTGGTTGTGCAACTGCCGCCCAGGTTGCCCTTTGCATCCAGCGCCACCATGCCAATGGTATCGTGGTTAAAGTCGCCATTGGGCAGCCGCAACGGCGCAAAGGCTGTGCCGCCCTTGTTTTCAATATTAACAATTGGTTTGTATTCTGATTTTTTCAGCCACTGTTCGTAGGCTTTTTTTGCATCATTGGATAATTCGCCGCTTTCCAGCGGAAAGCCCTGCTCTACCGCAAACTGCTGAGCCCCTGCGCCTGCCAGCATTACATGGGGTGTTTTTTCCATTACGCGCCTGGCCACGGAAATAGGGTGTTTAATACGCTCAATAAAAGCCACGCTGCCGGCATTGCCAAATTCATCCATTATGCTGGCATCTAGCGTAACAAAGCCATCCCTGTCAGGGTAGGCATTAAGGCCTACGCAGCAGCTTTGCTCGCTTTCTGTTACCATTACGCCCTGCTCTACGGCATCAAGCGCCCTGCCGCCGCCGCGCAGTACATTCCATGCTGCCTTGTTGGCATTAATACCGGCATCCCAGGTGGATATAACAACGGGTTTTTTGCCACCGGCGGCAAAAAAGTTATTGCTGCGTGCATTGGACCGGTTGCTGAAAAAACTACCCAATCCCAACGATCCTAATTGTAATAAACGCCTGCGCTTAATGTTCATGTAACTATAATTTTGTGCGGCCAAATATGGCATAAATGTAGCTTGTTACACATATTAAAATGCAAAATATAATAACGAAATATTAATTTTGTATTTTCAATAATTTCTGAAAATTTAAGTAACTTTGGCTTTTAAATGATAGATTATGAAAGTTATAATAGCAGGTGCCGGGTTTGCAGGGTTAGAATTAGCGCAAAAATTAAACAACAGGGCCGGTATTGAAGTAATGCTGATAGACAAATTTAATTTTCACCAGTTTCAGCCGCTTTTTTACCAGGTAGCTACCGCAGGCCTGGATGCCAGCAATATATCATTCCCGTTAAGAAAAGTGTTTCAAAAAAGCAATAACGTACGCATCCGCCTGGCAGAGGTTACTGAAATAAGAACACAGGAAAATATTTTGGTTACCAATATAGAGGAGTTTAAATATGACGTATTGGTTATAGCCACCGGCGCAGACACTAATTTTTTTAATAATGTAAACCTGCAGCAAAAAAGCTTCCCCATGAAATCAACCGTGGAAGCCCTGCAGATTAAATACCACTTAATAAAAAATTTAGAGGATGCACTTGATATAAAAGATGAAAAACTGTTACGGCAAAAACTGGGTGTAGTAATTGCCGGTGGCGGCCCCACGGGAGTAGAGTTAAGCGGCGCTATTGCAGAAATGCGCAACAAGATTTTGCCGCGCGATTACCCTGAAATAGACTTTGGACTGATGGATATTACATTGGTGGAAGGAAGCCCCAGGACGCTGGCAGCCATGAGCGAAAAAAGCAGCCGCGACAGTAAACATTACCTGGAAAAACTGGGGGTTAAAGTGCTTACCCAAACCCATGTAAAAGATTACGACGGCGTAAATGTATTATTGGGTAATGGCGAAACAATTGGCGCAGGCACCGTTATTTGGGCGGCCGGCATAAAAGGAAACGTACCTGCGGGTATTGACCCGGCGCTGGTTGTGCGGGGCAACCGCATTAAGGTTGACCGGCTTAACCGCGTGCAGGGTTTTGAACATATATACGCCCTGGGCGATGTGGCATACATGGAAACCCCCAAATACCCGCACGGGCACCCGCAGGTAGCCAATGTTGCTATAAACCAGGCAAAAAACCTGGCTAAAAATTTAATACGGCAGGTAAACGGCAATAAGCATTACCAGGATGAATTTGAGTACCACGATAAAGGCAGCCTGGCTACGGTGGGACGTAATTTGGCCGTGGTTGATTTTCCCGGTAACCGGGGCCACCTGGGCGGTTTTATTGCGTGGTTTATCTGGATGGCGCTGCACCTTGTATTAATACTGGGTGTTAAAAACCGGTTGCAGGTTTTTGTAAACTGGGTATATAAATATTTTACCTACGACCAAAGCCTGCGGTTGCTGTTTAAAGACTTGTACGGTAAACAGGCTACTGGCGCGGATAAAGCAGCCAGCTAAGAATAGCCGGCCTTGTTTACGGAAACATCAAATAAAAAAAGCAAAGATAATTATCCTATAATTAATATTATGTTAAGTAACTTGACACAAGGCTATCTGCACGGTTAAAAAAATGTAATAAAAATTATTTTGAAAAGACAGCCTTCCCTTCGGTTTTTATCGTAGCGTATTCTAATATTATTTTATTAGATTTATATTAAACTGCTATATGACGTATACTGTACCACCAAAAATAGCAATATTATGCGCCAAGAAAGATTTAAGCAATCAGGATGAACAGGAAAAAGTAAAGAAAGAAGTTGTTAAGTACCTAAAATCATATTTGAATTTAAAAGAAGGTAAAAATAGTTTTGCTGATGTTACTGGCATCATTAGGAATGTTTTTATGTGCAACGGCACAAGCTACTCATTTGAGAGAGATATTGCAGGCAGAATGATGCGGACAAAAGATTACACTATGATAGAGGCAGTTAATGACGGCGGTGGCAAAGAAGTATATATAGTACCAGCAGACAGAGATTGGTGGGATAAAAGTAAATTTTGGTTTACCGTCTCAACGCTTTTGTTGGGTACTCTTATCGGGTCATTGGGCAACCCGTTATCAAACTTAATATCCTCGCTAACAAATAAAGAAAAGGATAAGCCAATAAAATACCAAATAATACTCCCAACCAGCAAGTCCACTTTACACCCAAGTGATACTCTAAATATTCTTCTACTTCATTAAAAAAAGAACTAATTTTCATCATTTTAGTATTATATTTAATAATATAATACCAAAAAATATTTAGTCTTAATGGGTGGCTGTTGATGCAGCCATTTGCACGGCTTCTAAAGACACAAAATAATTTTTATTACATTTTTTAACAGCTATGCCCCCTTCACCGCCGCCTTATGTTTGTGGTAAAATTTACAAAAGGCATTGCGGCACATTACCCCTAACTTATACATAATATTCTGTTATAAAAAAAAGATAGCCTTTTTAGTATATTAGTTAGGGGTAGCCTTTTTATTTTGTAGTAAAGTGTTTTTTTGTTTTAAAATAAAAAGGCTACCCCTAACTAATATGTATTTTAATGGCTCTTTTCTTATAACAAGAAATTATGTTAAGTAACTTGACACAGTGACCTCCTCCCATATTTAGTAGCGCCCTAAATTATAGAAATAGGGCGGGAAGGCTACAAAAGCTCCGAAGATTGTTAAAAAATATACATTCTGGATAATTTCAAACAATGGAATTACCAGAATTTGAAACAAATCTTAATTCTGTAGGACTTTTTGATTTTGCAGCTAAAGCCAATGAATTAAGACTAGGACTTCTCGAAATAAAGAGAAAATATGACCCTATATTACAAGAAAATAAAATTGTTTATGAAACTCAATTAAGTATTTGTTGGGAAACAGAAACATTAAAGATTAAACCAAATCAAGAGAATTTGCCTATCGAAATGCAAAAGGAAATATTAGAATATTTTCGTTCCAAACTTCTCTAATCTTTTATAGGAGTACTATTTGCGAACTCTTCTAAGGTCATAGAATATATCTCCGGATATTTTTTTCTATCTGCTTCCAAACCGCCGTTTTCAAACCATTCGGCCCATGAATCTAAATCTGGTACAGCGTCTTCATTTCCTATAACGTCTTCTCTTGTTTTATAACCACGCAATCTTATTACAGTATCTCTTAATTCTGCAGGACTACATTCAAAAGTAATAGTATTTCCTGTTCTGTCAGTATCCCCTCCTTCAACTGCGCCTCGCCCCCACATTATTTCTACAAAAAAATAAGTTATACCATTAGCAGCAGATGCTGTTATTTTTGCAAACAAATGTCAACATCTGCACGGCATATCGCCACGCTTATTAAAAAAGACTTTTTGCTTGAAATAAGGCAGCAGTACACCCTTTACGGCATACTGTTATATGTAGCCAGCACCATATTTGTTGTGTTTCTTACAGCAGGCCAGCCTGAGGGCCAGGTATGGAACAGCCTTTTCTGGATTATCCAGCTATTTGTATGCGTAAACGCTGTGGCTAAAAGCTTTTTGCAGGAAAGCAGGGGGCGCATGCTGTATTTTTATTCTATTGCCGGCGCGGGAGATTTTATTCTTTCCAAGCTTATTTTTAACACCGTGCTTATGCTGGTTATGACGTTGCTAAGCCTGCTGGTGTTTATAGGGCTGCTGGGCAATCCTATCAATAAGTTTGGCGTTTTCCTGGGCATAAGTATGCTGGGGGGCGTAGGGTTAAGCCTGGTATTTACCTTTTTGGCAGCTATTGCGGCCAAAGCCCAGCAGCAGGCTGCATTAATGGCCATACTGGGTTTCCCGGTTATTGTTCCGCAATTGTTATTACTGGGTAAAATAGCAAAAACGGCTTTTGAAAATGTTATACAGGGCGGTATATGGCAAATGGTGCTAACACTCGCGGGGCTGGATGCGCTTACCATTGTATTAGCGCTTATACTATTTCCCTTTTTATGGCGCGATTAATGGCAGGTTTTACTTTTTAGCCTCCTGCCCTATTTTTATTAACAGCCAATGCTAAATTTTATACATATTGTGCTTTCATACGGTGTTTCCCCTAATTTTGCCCCTCAAAATCAAAATACAGGCTGCTGTCTGGCACACCCTGTTATTAAATCGCTGTCATGCGTAAATACTGGTGGAAAATATTAGCGTATTTGCTGCTTCTTACAATCTGCACAGAAGGTTTTTTGGTTAAAGTACCCCTGCTTGACGGAAGGCTGCAGCAATCCATCCGCAATACCTTTTTTCATGTGCCCATGTGGTTTAGCATGATGATATTTTACATTGTTTCGGCAGTTTATTCAATAATATACCTTTATAAGCCGGGCAGCAAAAATGACCATCATGCGCTTGAGTTTGCGCGTGTAGGCGTTGTGTATTGCATACTGGGTTTAATAACCGGCGCAATATGGGCTACCTACCAGTGGGGAGACCCATCGGTTTGGAAAACCGACCCCAAACTTGTTGGCGCAGCACTTTCATTGCTTATATATTTGGCATACTTTGTACTACGCGGCTCAATTG
This sequence comes from Chitinophagaceae bacterium, assembly GCA_035547455.1. Lineage (GTDB taxonomy): Bacteria > Bacteroidota > Bacteroidia > Chitinophagales > Chitinophagaceae > JABDFW01. The sequence continues at coordinate 1,068 of DASZUX010000397.1, read as the reverse complement.
CCGACCCCGGCAACAGGGCTAAAATAAGCGCTGTATATAATATTTTTGCTTTCGCCATGCTTTTCCCCACCATCTGGATTCTGCCAAGGACAACAGAATCGCTTCACCCGGGCGGGCAGGGCGCTGAAGGCAACCCCGGTTTAAACCCCAACGATGCCTCAACCAACGTTGCCATTTTTTTGTGGTTGGGCGTTATCGGCTGGACATTGCTGGGTGTGTGGATTACAACTTTGCGTGTCAGGCTACAATTTTTAATAGAAAAAAAGTTACATGGATAAGATTAAACGCACAGGCTTTGTTATTGCATGCTGCTTACTTAATGTTGCAGCCATGGCCCAGGGCAACACCCAGGCAGAGGATAATAGTGATTTTATGCGCAGCAATGGTAAAATTTATGTAGTAGTGGTGGTAGCTGCTATTATTATAACAGGCTTGTTTTTGTACCTTTTTAATCTTGAAAGAAAAATAAAGCGCCTGGAGAAAGAATACAAATAATATACAATTATAATTTCCATTCAAATTTTTTATCCCCGTAAACCCCTGCCCCATTGCTTGTTTAAGTAATTAACAACATATCAAAAAAAAATCATATTAAAAAATAACTAACGTTAATTAGTAAAAATAAAAAAAACAACATAAAACTTGCCGTATGGAAGAACAGAATTATAGTTTTTTTGACAGTGTAAACAAAAGCTTTGATAAGGCTGCAAAATTTACCAAATGGGAAAACGGCCTGCTTGATCAAATAAAAGCGTGCAACGCGGTGTACAAAATGAAATTTCCCATAAAAAGGGATGACGGCTCCATTGAAGTAATTGAGGCCTACCGTGTGCAGCATAGCCAGCACAAAACACCGTGCAAAGGCGGTATACGCTTTAGCATTGCTGTTAACCAGGACGAAGTAATGGCGCTGGCTGCCCTTATGACCTATAACTGTGCCATAGTAAATGTGCCATTTGGGGGTGCAAAAGGGGGTATTAAAATAAACCCGCGTGTTTACAGCGAGTTTGAACTGCAGAAAATAACCCGCCGCTATACCGCAGAGTTAGTAAAGAAAAATTTTATAGG
>DASZUX010000396.1:0-5386 GCA_035547455.1 Chitinophagaceae bacterium | reverse complement strand
CGTAAAAATCAAATAGTGTCATATTTTCCCACGGGCTTGAATAGCTGCCCTCACCGCGATAGGCCGTCCACTCAGGGTTTTGATAACTAAACCCAAGGCCCATGTTGCCGGGTATCGCTGCAATCACTTTTTTTAATGCCGTTAAAAATTGTAATTGCCCTGCCTGGGTGGCAAAAAATTGCGGGTAAATTAACTGGTCGTTACTGGTAATAAAATTAGGCATCAGGTCATAGTTATTACGCAGGCTGTAAGGGTAAGCGGTTTCTGCAATAAAAACCGGCTTGTTAAAAGTGGCAGCAAGTTGGTTAAGGCGCTGCTGCAGTACCTGCAGGTCTTTCGTATCGCGCCATGGGTAATATGATATGCCCATAATATCAAACGGCACTCCGTGCTGTTGCAGGTTGCTGAAAAATGTATCAGCATTCTGTGTCTGGCTGCAGTGCAATAAAATGGGTATGCTTGCATCAACTGCCTTTACGCCGCTGATGCCGCTTTTTACCAGCCCTGCAAAATTGTTCCAGTTAGCGTCTTGCGGGCCGCTGATTCTGCCGGTACCCCACAAAAGGCCATTATCAATTTCGTTGCCTATTTGTACGATGGACGGTAGCGTATTTTGATCTTTAAGGGCTGTTAATATGCGTTGCGTATATGTTTGTACAGAGTCTTTCAACGCTACAAAACTTAACCCTGCCCAGGCGGCAGGCGGCAACTGCCGGGAAGCATCGGCAGCAGTATCGGAGTAATGGAAGTCCAGCATTATTTGCATTCCCAACTGGTTTATACGCTTGCAAAGCAACAACACATGATCAAGATCCAAATGGCCATCTTGCGCATGGTTCCATATACCTACACGAATAATATTGCACCCAAATTCCTGCATTATATCCATGCACTGCCTGGGAGATGTACTGTCAAAAAACTGGCCGGACAGGGCCTCTATTGGGGGTAGAATAGTAAGATCGCCACCACGCAGGGGCAAGTGCACAAGATTACTGGTATCGGCATGCGTAGTATCGGTTATAATATTTACAGGCGGGTTGCTTTTTTTGCACGAGCAGGCAACAAGGGCCAGGGCAATTATCCAGTATGGCAGTTTCATTAAGGTAAATATACAAAAAGTGTTTGAACGCTGTACATGCAGTATTGCTTGGTTTAAACGCCGCATACCTGCGGGCTGGAATTTACCGGGAGGGGGGCCTTCCTGTTATGCAATGAAAATGTTTCTAAAAAAACCGAAAAAAATTTGCGTAACCAAAAAGTTACCTATAAGTTTGCGTAACTTAAAAGTTACTTATCATGCAGAATGAAGTAAATCAAACATGGTTTTTAAATCGCCCTCCACAGGAGGTTTGGGAATACCTGACCCGGCCGGACTTGTTGGAGCAATGGCTCATGAAATCAGACTTTAAGCCTGTTACCGGGCATACTTTCCGTTTTACCCATACACCCAAAAACAACAGCAACTACCAGGGTTTTGTGGATGGCGAAGTATTGGAAGTAAACCCCGTCACCAGGTTATCTTATACATGGAAAGGCGTGACCAAAGATGGAATCAGGGCTTTTGATTCCACAGTGGTTTGGACGCTTACGCCAAAAGAAAATGGCACGCAGCTTCACCTGCGGCATACCGGGTTTACTTTGCCGGAAGATACTGCCGCGCACAACACCGGCTGGAACAATTGCATGCACCGTTTTGAAGAACTATTAAACACCCGTAACTGATGGCAGCACCCATACTTGACGCCTTCCAGGTAATTGCAGACCCAAGCCGCAGGCAAATGCTGGTAATGCTATCAAAAAAAAGCATGACCATTAATGCATTGGCGGAAAATTTTGATATGAGCCGGCCTGCCGTTTCGAAGCATGTAAAAATTATGTACCACGCAGGTTTTATTTCCATTACTGATATTGGCAGGGAACGTTACTGCACACTAAAACAGGACGGCTTTAACAAAGTGCAGGATTTTATTGACTATTTTGATAAATTTTGGACAGGCAAACTGAAAAAACTGGAAACACTATTAAACATGAAAGCCCAATAATAACTACCGGAATGAACAATGAAAGCTATACAGCAACCATAACGGTTACCGCTACCCCTCAGCATGTTTTTAACTGTCTTACATCGGTATCGCAATGGTGGAGCAAAGACTTTGAAGGCAGCAGTATTAACCTTAATGATGTATTTGTTATTTGCCACCCCGGCCAGCATTACACCAAACAACAGTTGGTTGAGGTTACTACAGGCAAAAAAATAGTGTGGCTGGTAACCGACAGCAATCTTAACTGGCTTGAAAAAGACCAGCACGAATGGACAAACACAAAAATGATTTTTACGCTAACGGCTGCTGACAAAAATACGGTGCTTCAGTTTACCCATGAAGGGCTTACGCCGGCTAAAGAATGTTACACCCGTTGTACGCAAGGCTGGGATATGGTTATTAAGGAGAAGCTGTTTGATTTTATTGCAACAGGTAAAGGCATATAAACAACTCGCCCGCTAAGCTGCTTAATGCTTTTTGCCGGTTAGTTCGCCAAACATGCAGCAATGTATGATACTACAAAAGCGTAACCCATTGCCAAAAATGTATAAGCGCCCTTCCGTAACTCCTTTACAGGTGGAAAAGAGTTCATATACCTAAACCTGCAGTCACAGCCTTCTTTATTCCCGCTACCTATTTTTCTTTCACCTGCAGTACCAGCACCCAGTCATCAAATCCCTGGCTGTTAAGGGCAGCAGGTGGTGTAAAGTATTGCACACCTTTGTTAAGGTATTTTTTAGGGAGTGTATTGTATTGCCCGCCCGGGGGGTCAAGCCACTGTACGGTTACAGGCCCGGCAAAATGCTGCATATTAACTCCTACTCTGCGGGCGGTTGGCATATACAGGGCAGCAAACATACTGTCCGCAGTTATAGCGCCTGTGGCATACTCATCACCGCCGGGGCTGGTACCACCATTAAATGTACCCCTGCCGCTAATAAATACCATGTGCACCCAATCGGGCTCCAGGCTGTACCATGGTATGCTGACTGCAAAATGGTGAAACACCTGCATGCTTTTATTGCCGGGGGTGTTAAGTGCGTTGCGCCAGTTACTGTTCATCATCCATATATCCCTGTTGCCAAAAAAATGACCGGCGGCCCTGCTTAACAGCGCCCAGTATGCCTGCCGCCGTAACGTTTGGGTGGTTTCGCCACGCTCATACTCGTAAGCGCTTTCCGCCATTATATAAGGCATGCGGTTATTACGCAGTTTCTCGTGGTATATTTGCCCGTACACATGGTATTCATCTACATTCATATCAGGAAAATAAGTGTATATGCAGCTAAGCGTAAGCCATTTTGCACCGGGTAACCTTTCAACAGAAGTGTAAGCCGGGTTGGTATGATAAGTATGCAGGTGGGTAGTATCTGCAGACGCAACGCCTTCTGCAAAAGCAAGCGATTCCGGAGTTTCGTTATGGTCGCCGCCGCTGCCCCATATTATGTTGGGTAAATGTTTGTAGCGTGCAGCTACCCAGCAGCCATAATCATAACATTTTTGCGGTGTATTGGGCGACTGTTGTAAAATTTCAAGCCAGCCGTCGTGGCAGCAACCCATGTACAATGGAAACAGCACTACGGCAAATTGCATATCGTTGCATAGCTGCAAAATACTGTCTGCATGTGCAAAAAATTTTCCGTTAGGCCGGCCAACATCATTGTTGATAAAGCAATGTTCGTTATTCACATCGGGCGCGTCACCGCCGTTGCCGGTACCATTGTCGGGCGAAATCTCTACTATCAGCGCATTAAAGCCTTTCGCCTTACGGTCAGTTAAAAAATCGCGTGCTTCATCAACAGTAACATTATAGCCCAACCGCCATGCAGCACATCCCGTAAGAAAAACGGGGGTGTTGTTCTGGTCAGTAAGATAATGCTTGTCAGCACTTGCTTTTAAAGGAAAGGCAATGTTTTGCGCATGCACCTGTGCCAGCAACAAAAGGGGTATGAGAATTTTTTTCATATAACAGGCAGTAAGCTGCGGCAAGGTAAAGTATTGGCGGTGAAATACCATACGGGTCAGCAACGTCTAATACCAAAAAATTTATTGGTAAGCCTGTACCCCACCGCCTTTTCTATTTACCACAAACCATTGCTCTCTTGTCCGCCTAAAGAGAGACGGGGGTGTTTTTCTCACTTGCTTAACCTTTCCTGGTACAGGAATGATGCGGTGTGCCAGGTTTTTATAAAGGCCGCTGCCTATTTTGTATAGTTTTGTAAGCGCTGGTATATACCGGTACTTAACGCTGATATATTAATATGAAAGCATTAAAATTTGTAAACGTATGGCTGTTTTTACCAATTGCTTTGGGCACGCACGCCATGCCCGGGAAATTTACGCCCGGTAAAATTACCAACCCGGTAGTATGCAATGCAGATGCAACACAGTCGTACGCAGTATATGTGCCTGTGCGTGGCAATAGCCAGCCTCTGCCCGTTATTTACATGTTTGACCCGCATGGAGACGGCGCCCTGCCTTTAACCAAATACAGGCAACTGGCAGATGTGTATGGCTTTATACTGGTAGGCAGTAATAACTCGAAAAACGGCAACGACTGGGCAACCACCGGCAACATTTGGAACAATTTATATACCGACACTCAAAAAAAGCTGAAGATAAACGGCAACCGCGTTTATACCTGTGGGTTTTCCGGCGGGGCCAAAGTGGCCGGCTATATTGCCCTTGAATACAGCATGGTTAAAAGCGTAATTGCCAACAGCGCCGCACTGCCTGATGGTATTGGTGCAGCCAATTACAATTTTGGATTTACTGGTATAGCGGGCACAGGCGATATGAATATGACAGCCCTGGCCGGCTTTTGCAAAAGCCTTGATAACACTACCACCCGGCACCGTATGCTGCTGTTTGACGGAAAACATGAGTGGGCACCCGCCACCACTATGCAGCTTGCTTTTGAGGGTTTACAGTTAGAAGCTATGCAACAGGGATTGATGGCTAAAGACGACCAACTGGTAGCCCGGTTGGCCGCACAAGGCAGGCAAAAAATAAATGCTTTAAGCAATGCAGGCCGTTGGATAAATGCAAAACAATATTGCGATATTTTTTATAGCTATTTAAACGGCCTGGCCAGCGACGCCGCCTGGTTTAAACAGCAGGCTAATCTTATTGCTGCCGGCAAGCCCTACCAGGCACAGCAAACACAGCAGGATGATTTAATGAATAAGGAGCAGCAACTGGAAGCAGGCTATATGCAGCAGTTTCGGCAGGGGGATGAAGCATATTGGGCAAAAACCGTTGGCTGGCTGCAAAAGCAGGCGGCCGCTAACACGGCAGAGGGCCCCATGTATCAACGGGTGCTGGCCTGGCTGTCGCTGGCATTT
>DASZUX010000395.1:0-13027 GCA_035547455.1 Chitinophagaceae bacterium | reverse complement strand
AGCACGGCGTGCGGCTCTGCATTGGGGCTGTTCTTTTGGAAACATTATGGATGGGCTGGCGTAAGTGCTTGTAATGCCGCGTTGCTGAGCATAGGCTTTGTTGTATACGCGTTGACCTACAAACGTAAACAGGTAATAGCCCTGGAGGATTTTACAGCGGGATAATAGTTTATAACCCGTATTGTGTTTAAAACATGTATTAATACGTACGGTTGTGTCCCTGCTCTTAGTTTAAACTAAATTTGCTGTCCATAAAAGTATTGCCCTGGTTTAAATCGCCGGTGTCATAACCCAGCTTAAACCAATACATGCGCTGTTTGCTGGTGCCGTGGGTAAAGCTGTCTGGTACTACGTACCCCTGCGATTGTTGCTGCAGCCTGTCATCGCCTATGGAATTGGCAGCATTAAGGGCATCGTCAATATCGCCCGGTTGTAAGATATTTTTCATCTGGTCTGCATAATGCGCCCACACACCCGCTAAAAAATCAGCCTGCAATTCCAGTTTAACTGACAGTGCGTTCATTTCTGTCTCGCTTAGCCGTCCCCGCATGGCATCCACCTTGTCAGTTATACCAAGAAGGTGCTGCACATGGTGGCCAACTTCGTGGGCAATAACGTAGGCTTCCGCAAATTCACCACTTGCATTAAAGCGGTCTCTCATCTCGTCAAAAAAACTCATATCAAGGTACACTTTGCTGTCAACCGGGCAATAAAAAGGCCCGGTGGCAGCACTGGCAAACCCGCAGCCAGATTGTGTAGCCTGGGTAAAAAGTACAAGGTGCGGCTCCGCATAAGTCTTGTGCATACCGTTAAAAAGGCTTGTCCATACGTCTTCGGTATATCCAAGCACAACCGACACAAATTTTTTATTATCGTCATTAGCTGTTTGCTGCTGTGTTTGTGGTTGCGTATTGTCGTAATTAAGCACCTGGTTTGGGTTGCCGCCGAGCAGGTAAATAATAATACCAATAATTAAAGCGCCAATACCACCGCCCGCAACAAGGCCGCCGCCCATGCCGCGCCTGTCTTCAACATTTTGGCTTTCGCGTCCACCTTTCCAAAGCATATCGTAATTTTTAGATATATTATTATAACGAAAAAATTGTACCGGGTTCAATAACGCAAAAACATAAAATTAGTTAGCATTGCAACTAACAAATGTTAGTGCGATGCTTATTTTTGTACCACTTTTAAACTAACGATATGCAATTTAATTTAAGTGAAGAGCACCTGATGATTAAAAACGCCGCGCGTGATTTTGCCCGCAACGAATGTTTGCCGGGTGTTATTGAGCGTGATGAAAAAATGATATTTCCACGTGAGCAGGTAATGATGCTGGCAGAACTGGGTTTTATGGGAATGATGGTAAGCCCCCAGTATGGCGGTGCCGGTATGGATACTATAAGTTACGTGCTGGCAATGGAAGAAATAAGTAAGATTGATGCAAGCGTGAGCGTGTGTATGAGTGTAAATAACAGCCTTGTTACATGGGGGCTTGAAGCCTTTGGCAACGAGGCTCAAAAACAACAATACCTTGTGCCGCTTGCACAGGGCCGTAAAGACGGGCAGTTGTACATAGGCGCCTTTTTGTTAAGCGAGCCCGAAGCCGGCAGCGACGCAACCAGCCAGCGCACCACCGCGGAGGATAAAGGGGATTATTATTTACTTAATGGCACTAAAAACTGGATAACCAACGGTGGCAGCGCCAGCGTGTACCTGGTAATAGCGCAAACTGATGCTGCCAAAGCATCGCACGGCATTAATGTATTTATAGTAGAAAAAAACTGGCCCGGTGTTACCGTGGCAGCCAAGGAAAATAAATTAGGCATACGCGGCAGTGACACGCATACCATATTGTTTAATGACGTTAAAGTACCTAAGGAAAACAGGATAGGAGAGGATGGATTTGGGTTTAAGTTTGCTATGAAAACGTTGGCGGGCGGCCGCATTGGTATTGCATCGCAGGCGTTAGGCATAGCCGGCGGCGCGTATGAACTGGCACTGAAATATTCAAAAGAACGTAAGGCATTCGGTAAAGAAATATCACAGCACCAGGCTATACAGTTTAAGCTGGCAGACATGGCAACCCGTATTGAGGCTGCACGGCTGCTGTGCCTTAAAGCAGCTTATGAAAAGGATCAGCAACTTGATTATACTTTAAGTTCCTCTATGGCGAAAGTATATGCGTCAGAAACGGCTATGTGGACTACTGTTGAAGCCGTACAGATACACGGTGGGTACGGCTATGTAAAGGAATACCATGTGGAGCGCCTGATGCGCGACGCCAAAATAACACAGATTTACGAGGGCACCAGCGAGGTGCAGCGCATAGTAATAAGCAGGAGTATTTTGAAGTAAGTGTTATACCCGGTTAATTATTTTTGTGAAAATTTTTTATGGCAGTAAATACAGCGGCATATTATACTATTAAACAACAACTGGTGCAGGCGGGGGCAATACTGGTAGCAGTTAGCAAAACAAAACCTGCAGAAGATATACTGGCATTGTATGATGCCGGACAGCGCGATTTTGGTGAGAATTATGTACAGGAACTGGTGGACAAACAGGCACAATTACCAGGCGATATACGCTGGCATTTTATTGGCCACCTGCAAAGCAACAAAGTAAAATATATTGTCCCTTTTGTGCATTTAATACATGGAGTTGACAGCCTTAAACTGCTGCAGGAGATAAATAAGCAGGCAAAAAAAATTGACCGCGTAATCAACTGCCTGTTACAGGTACATATAGCACAGGAGGAAACAAAGTTTGGGTTTGATGAACAGGAACTGCTTGGTATTGACCCGGCAGCACTACGGCAACTGCCAAACGTTGCTGTGATTGGGTTGATGGGTATGGCGTCATTTACGGCAGACATGCATAAAGTACGCACCGAGTTTAAATTGCTGAAAACGCTGTATGATAAATTTGCCGTGCTTACTGCCGGCATTTGTAATTTATCTGTGCTGTCTATGGGTATGAGCAGCGATTACAGCATAGCAGCAGAGGAGGGAAGCACGATGGTAAGGATAGGAAGTTTGTTGTTTGGGGCGAGGGAGTATAATAAATAACACATAGATTGCAGGAGCTTCTTTTTTTCATTTGGCTTAATACCGCAGCGGCATCCATCATCATGGCCATCGGTTTACAGAAGTAACAGCAAAGGGCGATGCCAGCATTAACGGGGTTGCCGCTTTTTTTTACAATAGTTTGTGCCGGTTGCATAAGGTTATTGTTTTATAAAGGTGTAGGGGTCAAATTCAACAAAGTCATTGGCCTTAATATCCACTGAAATCACTTTGCCGTTGTCAGTTTTAAATTTTACGGGGAATATTCCAAAGGCCGGGTTACTGTATGTTAACAGCCATTCGCCATCATCCATATATTGCACTTTGGCCGTTAAATTATCATGGCCGTTAAACTTAATTTGCAAGTCGTTTTTATTGGCTGTTACCGTTATGGTACCATACAGTTCATTTACATAAGTGCCGGTATAGCTTGCTACCGGCATGGGCGGCACAGCACCTTTTACACGTGCCTGTGCCTGGCGGGTACTTTCAATTGTTTTCTTCTCTCCTTCAAGAAATCCCGGCAACTCCTGCTGGCTGCGGTTAACATATTTTACGCCAAGGTAGGCGTCTAAGATTTGGTAACGCAGGTCTTCAAAAAAATCCTGGTTGTCATTATTGGTAAAAACAATAATGCCCAGGTTTTCCTCAGGCACGAAACATGTGTTGGTAACAAAACCAAAAGCGCCGCCTGTATGCCAGAACACCTGCCTGCCGGCATAATCGCATTGAAAGACACCAAGCCCGTAGCCAACATAATGTACCGGAAGATGAAAGGATTTACGGCTGCTTATAATGGTATTCATATCGCGGGTGCGGCGCAATACAGGCCATGGTATTATACGTTTGCCATTATACATACCACTGTCTAACTGCATGGTAATCCATTTGGCCACATCTTTTACGCAGCTAACAATGCTGCCTGCAGGTGCCAGGTTATCAACACGGTCATAAGGCAATTCAGTAAGCTTTCCTGTAAAAGCTGTGGTATAAGGCGTTGCCGCATCAGGCATTTCGCCCATGTTGGTGCCCAACGGATGGGTGTCGGTCATTCCAAGCGGCTCCATAATACTGTCATACACATATACTTCCCACGGTTTGCCTGTAACCAGCGGTATTACTTCACCGGCAGTTAAAAAGCAACTGTTGCAATAGCCGAACGACTGCCTGAAATTTTGCGTTGGTTTCAGCAGCCGCATTTTATTAATAATTTGCCGGCGGCTAAGGTTGCCATCCCAAAAAGTAAAATCGCCCTGGAATGTTTTGGTGCCAAGATGGTGAGAAAGCATGTCTCGTATCGTTACAAGGGCCGTTGTATTAGGGTCATAAGCCTGGTACCCGGGAAAGTATTTAGTAATCTTGTCTTCAAGGGACAGTTTATGGTCATATTCAAGTTGCGCCAGCGACGTGGCAGTAAAAAGTTTGCTATTGCTGGCAATCATAAAAAGCGTGTTCTCATCCACCGGTTCTTTGGTCGTAATATTCCTTACGCCGTAACCTTTCATTACTACTGTTTTTCCATCTTTAATAATTGCAATGGCAAGGCCGGGAATATTCCAGTCTGCAAGGCCTTTTTTTATATAGCCGTCAAGGCTGTCTGTAATGAAAGAGGGCGCCTGGCAGATGCCGTGCCGCGTAAAAAAGCAGCAGGCAATTGCAACAAAACAAACTATTTTTTTCATTGCTGTAATTTGAAATTGGAAGTTAAGCAAATGATTAATAGATTGGCACAATAAAAGAGACCGGTTTATGGAACACGTATTAAAAGGCTACTGCGGTGTGGTGGTAAAAATGGATGGCAATAATGTGCACAAGATTTATCATGACACTGAATATGGATTTCCGTTAGAGCATGATGACGAATTATTTGCCCGGCTGGTGCTTGAGATTAACCAGGCAGGCCTTAGCTGGGATACAATTTTAAAAAAGAAAGAAAACTTTTTTAGAGCGTATGATAATTTTGATGTTAAAAAAGTAGCGGGATACGACGAAAAGAAAATTGCCGAACTGCTTAACGATGCAGGTATTATACGTAACCGCCTTAAAATAAACGCAGCCGTTGAAAATGCAAAAACAATTACCGCACTGCAGAAAGAATTTGGCTCCTTTAAAAAATGGATTGAGCATCACCACCCGCTTACCAAAGAAGAATGGGTGAAACTCTTTAAAAAAACATTCAGGTTTACAGGTGGCGAAATTGTAAACGAGTTTTTAATGAGTACGGGTTACCTGCCCGGTGCGCATGATGAGGCCTGCCCTGTATACAAAAAGATTGCAAAGCATAAACCGATGTGGATGCAAAAGAAAAAATAATCAGCGGACAACCTTAACATCGTTTGCAGTGAGCTGCTGTATATACGATAACCGGGATGGTGTTGCCAGGTACAGGGCCCGTACATTACCCACGGTTTGTTGTTGTGTAAAATAACCGGATTTTTGCAGTGAGTCAATGCTATGCAGGTATGCAGGCGAGCGTGCTATATATTTTGTATTTACCAGCAGCCAGCCAGGGTGAAATACGGAAGTATCCATCTTTTCATAGTACAGCCTGAATATTTTAAAAGGGCTGCTATCCAAATCATACATGTGAATATTACTGTTAAAACCATGCAGCAATTGCCAGTGCATCATATTATCATGGTCAGGAAAGTAGTAATAGCTGCCGGTAAGCTGCCGGTTTAACTGCGTTATGTTACTAAACCAATTACTATTGTTGTAAAACAATTGGTAGGGCATACACAACCATAACACCGCGGCAAATGCAACTGTTTTAAAGGCTATGGATATTTTAGCCGCCACCAGTTTAGTGAGCAGGAAGTATACAGCCATCAGCCCCCAAATCATCCATTGCCATTTGTCGCCAGTGGCAGCCACGCAAACAGGGCATGTTATACCTGCTGCAAAAAACCATTTAGCTGTTTTGGCGGTTTCAATATTGGCTGTAATGTAGGGTGCAACGGCACAAACCGCTAACGGCAGAAGGAATAAAAAATGCCTTACATCCCCGCAAAGCGGCTGGTAGCCATTGAGCGAAAAAGGAAAATACAGCCCGGTAGCGAGCAATATAAAAAAGCAAAGCACAAAGGAGTTCTTGAAAATTTCTAACGGTTTATACAGGAAAAGATTGTAAATGATTAAAGCAGCGGCCAATACCACAGGATAAAAGCCGAAAATAATAAAGCCTTTCCATGGCTCGTAAGTAAGGCGCGCAACAAGGTATGAAGATGGCAGCGCATCGTAGCTGCAGGGGTTTAGGTAGCTGCTGTTTTTTACCTGTGCAAGCCGGAATAACACATTGCCTGTATAGTGATAATACCACACAGCTACCAACGCGCCGCAAACGGCCAGTGTACCCAGCATGGCAAGGCTGGTAATAGCGGCCTGCCTGCTGCGGTATATAAAGGCAAGGCAAACCAGTAAAACAAAAAATACAAGTATTGTTTCTTTAAAAAATATGCCTGCTACCAGTGCAAGACCTATGCCGGCACCGTACAATATGTTTTTGAATACAGGTATTTGCTGCAGGCTTTTGTTCCAAAAAATTAAAGTAATAACGCCGCATATAATTACATATATGTCAGGGAAAATTCCTTTGGCGGCATTAAAAAGCACGGGATTAAAATAAAACATTGCAGATGCAATACATGCAGTTGCTGCTGTTGATGCGCGTAACAGGCTGAACACGGTAAGATAACACGCAAAAACTACTGCCAGTAATGTAGAAAGCTGCGTAGTAAAAACATGCACGCCGCCAACATAATAAAGAAGTGCCTGCCAGGCGATAAGTAATATACGGCCGCTAAAAATGTCGCCGCTGCTGAAAGGATTGTAATTGCCGTTTACCATACGCGCGGCAAGCATGGCATAGTGCAGGTCGTCAGTACCGTTAAAACCTTTAAAAACAAAAAAATAGGTAGCACTGTATAACAATGTTATAATACAGAAAATAACACGGGGTTTATATTTTGATACGGCTGCCTGCATGGTGTAAAATGAATTTACTGCTTATTGTTTATTTGCAGTATAAATGCTTTTTTGTAAAAAAATCTTATCCCCAATCCCAGGCCACCACGTCCCATTCATCGTTTTTATCGGTATAAGTATATATGGTTTTAAAGCCCACTTTTTCATGTGCGCGCCGGGAACGGGGATTGGATGCGGATATTTCGGTTATAAGCAAATCAAACTGCGGTGCAAATAGTTTTTTATGATGCTGGTAAAGCATGTTAAATACGCCTTTGCCACGCCAGGGCTTATCAATACACACCTGCCCCATACAATAAACCCGATAGTCCAGTAAAGGCTTGCCGTTGTATTCTGCCAGCGAAAGATTATTAAACATCTCCTCCAGGTCGTTATGAAAAGCTGCTGCCGCGGGCAAAAGCGTAAGCGCATAACCGGCAACTTTATTATCCTGTTTTACAATTACATGTGGCGCAATTGCCTGGGTTTGCTGTAATAGTTTAAGAGGGTAAAGCCAACTTACAAAGCCTTCCCTGTCGCGCTCCGCCACGCTTATATGCTGCCTGTAATTGGCCTGGTTAAGCTCGTGTATTTGTTGCAGTTCTTGCTGCGTGGTAACAACGGCGGGATAAAGCATTCAATAATTTATTTTGCGGGGGTAAAAAACATTAGCATACAGGCTTATACGGTTTTATACCCATGTAAAAGGATTGTTTGATGCTATGTGTTTTACTGTAAGCCCAGGTACCTTTGGCTGCAGCCATTCCACCAGCCATTCCATTCCTGGCTCCTCGCTAACGCTGTGGCCAAGCACCACCAGCGATACGGGCTTTCCCATAAGTTGTGCATCGCGTATATATTCCGCAGTTTCCCATTCGTGCACTTCGCCTACAACCACTACATCAGGTTGTTGTTTTTCTGCCAGGCCCATCTGGGCCTGGCCACCCCATGCGCCCGGAAGCAATGCCACACGCTTACAGGTTTGCGATAAGTCTCCAATTATCCTCACATGGTCAATACCCAATGATGATTTTATATGTGCTACAATATTCTTTAAGCTGTTAGCAGGCATTTCAAGCACAGGGTTGCCGTTTGTATAATACTGTGTCCATCCGGTTTTTTTAAGTACGCCGTAAGTAATACCATCAGGCTTGTGTGCATGCCACTGGTCATGAAAGCGCCAAACAGCAATGCCATGTTTTTGCAACAATGCCTGTTTTTCTTTAACAATGCTGCTGCCGGGCACCCAGTTAATATTATCCTCGTGATTGTAAAAAGTCGGTTCATGCGCTATTATAAAATTGGCGTTACTTTTTGCGGCTTTTTCAATCACCGTAATAGTGGCAAACATGGTGGTTACAATGCCGGTAACTTTTTGGTTTGCAGTACCGCTTTTCAGTGTATCAACTGTTTGTTTAAACGGGGCGCCCGGAATTTCTTTCAGGATAATATCCATCACATCCTGCACAGTATAATCGCCGGCAGGTATAATTCCCTTTTGCCCCCCGGCATATTGAGCAGACGCC
The DNA here is from genome assembly GCA_035547455.1 of Chitinophagaceae bacterium. Classification (GTDB taxonomy): domain Bacteria; phylum Bacteroidota; class Bacteroidia; order Chitinophagales; family Chitinophagaceae; genus JABDFW01. The sequence goes on along the minus strand of DASZUX010000395.1, from coordinate 4,470 downwards.
GCAAGGGCTGTAAGGCCTGCTGCCTGTACAGATTTTTTTATGAAAGCCCTGCGTAGCAGTTGATTTGGCATACTGGTTAATTTGCTACTAAAATACATGCAAAAAATAATGCAGCCCAATAAAAACAAACGCAGGGCATGCAATGTTGCACACCCTGCGCTTTTGCCAGTTATTATATTGTGTTTAATGTTTTCCTGAAATAGCCCTTATACTGTCCAGGTGCATTTGCAATGCCGGCAGTGTGCTTGTAGCCCATGTTTTTAAATCAGCATCTTTTGCATTGCCGGCTTCTTTTTTAAACATGTCCACCGCATCTTTATGGTCACTCAGCATCATGTTAGTGTAAGCCTTATCAAAGTCCTTCCCTGTTTTTTTGCCAAGATCGTCAATCTTTTTCTGGCTTTTATCGCTTAATGCTGAAGGCAGTACGAGGGTTTTTGCCGAAGCTAATTTTTTAAGTTCATCGTTTGCTTTTGTATGATCCTGTATAATCATTGCCGCATAATTTTTCAGGCGGTCTGTAGTAGCATTGTTTTGCGCTAACTGGCTGGCCGCAATTTCCGTCATACCGCCATTGGCAGCATCCACAACAAAATCACCATCTGCTTTTTCAAGCGGGGTAGAAGAGTAGTGGGTGCCAGAGTCCATATTATTCATGGCATTGGTTGAATCCTGCATGCTGCTAATAGTGCTGTCATTCACATTTTTAGCACTGTCAGTGCTGTCTGTAGAACCTGTGCCGCCTCCGCAGGCTGCAAGCAGGCATAAACCGGCCGAGGCAATTAAGGTGTTCAATAGTTTCATACGTTAGCGTTTTTGTGATTTGATTTAAAAAATCTATCAAATAGCAAGCCAGTATATTCTGATTGAGGGTAAATTTTTATTTTATTGTTAACGAACAGTTTTAATAAATGCTTGTTTAAACTTATTGATATTTCATATAACGGCCCTGGCGGTTATTAATCAATAAGATATAAAATTTTTTTTATGGCTACAGGAGATTTAAAAGATAAACCCGAAGACGAAAAAAAACTTGCACCTGAATCAACTACCCTTGACCTGCCGGATGTAGGCGACATACCCGGGCAAGAGCATGTGCATGTACCGAACATAAGGGAAATGAATGATACCACTATTTCATCTGCCGACGAAGAGGGAGACGTATTGTTTAATGAGCAGGATGACAGCGACGTGAGCGAAGAAGAAAAAGTGTTGCTGGAGAGGACGGACGAGAGCATGTCAACCGACGAAGATGAAGACGTATTTAATGCAGAGCTTGATAATCGCGATGATGAAGGCCAATTGTTAAACGAGAGCATTGATACAACCGGCGAAGACCTTGATGTGCCGGGCAGTGAAGATGATGATATGGATGAGGAGGCAGGAGGGGAGGACGAAGAGAATAACAACTACAGTTTGGGAGGAGACAATTACAATAATTAGGTTATGTTGTTTCCCTGGTTATCCATTTGTTAACCTGGGGTGCTGTGTATAACTGCATTTTTTGCAGCAGGCTGTTTATGTTGTTGCCACACAGCAACATATCCCTGTCCTGCTGTTTTAGAAAGCCTTTTTCCACCATATTGCCGGCAAGAGACAGTAAGCCATCGTAAAACCCGTCAACATTTAAAATGCCCACCGGTTTTTTGTGCAGGCCCAGTTGTGCCCATGTAAGCAGCTCAAAAAACTCTTCCATAGTGCCATAGCCGCCCGGCATAGCAATAACACCATCGCAAAGCTCATTCATTTTGGCTTTGCGTTCGTGCATGCTGTCCACCAGTATTAGTTCTGTTAAACCGTTATGGGCAATTTCCTTTATGCTTAAAAAGCGTGGTAACACGCCTGTTACGGTTCCGCCTGCTTCAAGCGCGGCATTGGCCAGCACACCCATTAAACCTACTTTAGCACCGCCATATACCAGGGTAATACCCTGCATTGCAAGTGTTTTACCCAGCAGGGCTGCATTTTCAGCATACACATTACTTTTGCCAAAGCTTGACCCGCAAAAAACGGCAACTGATTTCATGGCGCGAAAATAAGCGTTTGAGCAGTAAGAAGATGCATATTGTAAGCAGCAACCGACTGGATAATAACTTTCTAATGGTTGCACTTTGGCTATGCACAGCAAATGTTTGCGGGCTTAAACCCTGGATAAAAAAAGCCCAACCATTTTTTAAACAGTTGGGCGTGGTTAGTTTTAAGCCTGCTGCCCAAAGCGTGCAGCTTCTCCATTAATAACGGTAATGTTCAGGTTTAAACGGCCCTTCCTTGCTTATGCCAAGGTAACCAGCCTGTTCATCAGTAAGTACATCCAGCTCCACACCAATTTTGGAAAGGTGTAAACGTGCAACCTTTTCATCAAGGTGTTTGGGAAGTACATACACTTTGTTTTCATATTTGTCGTTGTGGTTCCACAGTTCAATCTGCGCTAATACCTGGTTAGTAAAGCTGTTGCTCATTACAAAACTGGGGTGGCCGGTAGCGCAGCCAAGGTTTACCAGGCGGCCTTCCGCAAGTATTATCACATCTTTGCCTTCAATATTATAAAGGTCAACCTGTGGTTTAATAGTGTCTTTGGTATGGCCGTAATTATTATTTAACCAGGCAATATCAATTTCAATATCAAAGTGGCCAATGTTGCACACTACGGCTTTATCTTTCATAGCGCGGAAATGCACTGCAGTAATAAGATCGCGGCAACCGCTGGCAGTAACAATAATGTCGGCCTCTTTCACGGCATCTGCCATTTTCTTTACTTCATAACCGTCCATAGCGGCCTGCAGGGCGCATATCGGGTCAATTTCTGTAACAATTACACGGCAACCGGCACCACGCAATGAAGCAGCACTGCCTTTACCCACATCGCCGTAACCGCCTACTACGGCCACTTTGCCGGCCAGCATAAGGTCAGTAGCGCGGCGTATGGCATCTACCAGGCTTTCTTTACAACCGTACTTGTTATCAAATTTACTTTTTGTAACAGAGTCGTTTACATTAATGGCCGGTACAGGCAGCGTGCCTTTGGCCATCCTTTCATAAAGACGGTGTACGCCTGTGGTGGTTTCTTCACTAAGCCCTTTTACATGCTGTACCAGCTCAGGATACTTGTCAAATACCATATTGGTAAGGTCGCCGCCGTCGTCAAGAATCATGTTCAGCGGCCTCTCTGTGCTACCAAAAAACAAGGTTTGTTCAATGCACCAGTCGGCTTCTTCAATTGTCTGCCCTTTCCATGCAAATACACCAACACCTGTGGCTGCAATAGCTGCGGCGGCGTGGTCCTGTGTAGAAAATATATTACAACTGCTCCATCTTACTTCGGCGCCCAGGGCTGTAAGTGTCTCAATCAACACAGCAGTTTGTATGGTCATGTGCAGGCAACCCGCTATTCGTGCACCTTTTAACGGCTGGCTTGCACCATATTCAGCACGCAGGGCCATAAGGCCGGGCATTTCAGCTTCGGCAAGACGAATTTCTTTACGGCCCCATGCAGCGAGGCTGATGTCTTTTACTTTATAAGGAAGACTTAAATCAATTTTCTGTGCAACAGTTGACATAATAATTTATTTTGAGCAGCAAAAATACACAGGTAGTATAAAATAATACAGTAATAATAAAATTTGGAATAAAATGATAATAATGTGGAATTTTGCAGCATAAAAAATAAGTATGCTATGGCAAAAGCTGCTCAAAAAGATGAAAATACTGCAACACTTCCGCTGCTTGATGAAAAAGACCTGGCCATACTGCGCCTGTTGCAGCAGAACGCCCGGGTAACTGTAAAGGAAATTTCTGACACTATACACCTTAGCACTACCCCGGTACATGAGCGTATAAAAAGAATGGAAGAAACAGGGGTTATTAAACAATATGCCACCCTTGTTGACCATACTAAGGTTAAAAAGGGGCTGATGGTTATTTGTTACGTAAGCCTTAAACAGCATAACAAAAATGCCGGTTTAAAATTTATAAAAGCTATACAGGAGATGAACGAGGTAATAGAATGTTACAATATTAGCGGCGAGTTTGACTTTATGCTGAAGGTAGTAGCTGAAAACATGGATGCCTATTACAACTTTCATGTAAACAAGCTAAGCCAGGTGGAAAACATGGGGCACCTGCAAAGCGTTTTTGTAATGGGCATTATAAAGCAGACACACCAGTTGGTGTATTAAGTTACCGTTTATGTTGATAATACGAGCTGATTGATGAAGATGTGCGGAAGATTTTTGTTTTGCTTACGGGTTTAAAGAAGGCATAAAAAAATCTTTACACGTTGGTGTAAAGATTTTTACCGGCAAATGTTCAATCGAAATTAACGGGAAGGATTACTGCTGCGGTTGCCAGTGCTACCAGCATTGCCGCCATGGTTTTCGTTCCTGTTTTCGCCTTTTGTGGCCTCATCATTTTTCTTTCCTGAACTGCCTGGCTGGTTGCCGGTGCCATCCTTCTGCATACGGTTTTCCTGCT
>DASZUX010000394.1:0-9396 GCA_035547455.1 Chitinophagaceae bacterium | reverse complement strand
AACGAACTGGCGGGTAAACTAAAATCAGGCCTTGATTCAGTAAAAAGAACTACTGCGGGTGTTGTTGACAAAAGCAAGCAATACGTTAACAGCATGAATCATAAAGTGCAGGAATCATCAGCCAACTAATTGTAACGCCGGTTGATACTTTATTTGCCCTTTCGCTTTGCGGGAGGGCTTTTTTGCAGGCAAAAAAATGTATGCACCATATTATTTTGTAGTTTAGGGCAACCTTATACCATGAAATACAAACTACTTGCCCTTTTACTATGTTGCAGCCTTACCCTTTTTAGCAAGCCTGCCAGGGTAATAAGAGTAATTGACGGTGATACCTTTGTAATTGAAACGGGCGAACGGGTAAGGGTTATTGGTATAAATGCCCCTGAAATGAAAACCGAATATGGCGAACCGGCAAAGCAGCACCTGCTTGCCATGATTGAAGGTAAAACAGTTGACCTGGAACCTGACCATGTTTCAAAAGACAAGGATGTATACGGGCGCCTTTTACGGTACGTTTACCTTGATGGCGTTGATATTGATAAAAAAATGGTGGCAGACGGTTATGCCATTGCATTTTTAAAATATGCTTTTGACAAAGAAACCGAATACAAAGCCGCTGAAGCCACGGCAAAAACTGCCAGTCTTGGTATTTGGCAGCATGCTGCAGCTGACCACACCTCGCCACATTTCCCGGTTACTGCCATCATAGCCATCGCAGTTATCGCTGTATTGCTTGTTTTAATATATTTTAACAGGCGAAAAAAATAATTATTGTATGTTTTAGCGTATATAAACAAGTGCGCCCGGGTTGCATGGCTGGTTTAAACCCGCAGGCCTTTTTTGATGTTCATAAAAAACGGGCATGTTTTGGGAAATAGGTAGATTTACAGGCCATTTTATGTATGCCTGAAAAATTAGCCATTACCCCTGAGCAATTTATAATACAGTTGCAGGCAAAAAGTAAAGAAGCTTTTTCTGTATTGTATGACAGCTATTCAGAAGCGCTGTATGGTATTATTTGCCGGGTAGTGAACAATTCCGGTGTTGCTGAAGACCTGCTGCAGGATGTGTTTGTAAAAATCTGGAAAAAAATAGATACCTATAACAGTACAAAAGGAACGCTGTTTACGTGGATGATAAACATAGCAAGACACGAATGCATAGATTACCTGCGCAGCAAACAACACCGGCAGGATAGAAAAACCATAACAAATGTTTTTGACTGGCATGAAGAAACAGCGCCACCTGATTATAATATAACCGGTACAGATTTGCATAAAATTGCCCGGCAGCTTGAAGAAAAATACAGGCTGGTAATTGAGATGGTGTACTTGAGGGGATATACACATGATGAAACTGCAAGCATTTTAAATATACCCGTAGGCACCGTAAAAACACGCACCCGCGCCGCGTTGAAGCAATTACGGAACCTGTACAATTAATGACTAATACATGATGAATATAAACGAATACATAGAAAGCGGGATTATTGAAGATTATTGCCTTGGGTTACTGGAACCTGCGGAAATGCAATTTGTTGCAACCAATGCGCAGCAACACAGCGAGATAAAAAACGCCATTGCCTCGTACGAGAAAGTTTTGATACAATACGCATCGGCCGGTATAACCGCCGGATACCTGCCGAAGGTAAAAAATAGCTTTTTGCAAACGATTGAAGACCTGGAGCAGGAAGCTGAAATATCTGCTGAAAACCTGCCGCTGATTAATAAATATAGCGAAGCGGGCCAATGGCTTAAATTTGTAAAGTCACTGCTGCCTGCCAAACTCGCAAAACCATTTTTAATTCACCGGTTACCGGCTAAAGATGGCGTTGAACAATTTGTTTTTTGGACGAGCCACAACCTGCCCCACGAAACACACGATAACGAACAGGAAAGCATTTTACTGCTGGAAGGCTGCTGCCGTTGTTTTATTGATGATAAAATTATAGAACTGCAGGCCGGAGATTTTTTGAGTATCCCCCTGTATAAACAACATAATGTTGAAATACTTAATGGCCCTGTAATGGCTGTTATACAGCGGGTAAAAGTGGCTTAAGACTCTCTCTTTTTTACATTTACCTCACGGCTATTAAAATACTTAGTTTGCTGCCTGCTGCAGTTTAGCATAATTATGTTTAATTTTTGCTGGTAATACATCTGCATGAAAAATCTGCTGCTTATAAGCTGCCTGCTGCAAACAGTTGCGCTGTTTGCCCAAACAAAACCTGTACAATACCCGGTTGATTCTGCATCCATGGTGCACCCCGGCGTGCCCAGGGGAGAAATATTGATGTTTACCTTCAATAAATCAAAAATATTCCCCGGTACCACCCGGGAGGTAAAAGTTTATGTTCCCGCGGAATATAAACCCTCTGCCCCTGCGTGTGTGTATATCAACCAGGACGGTATGCAATGGAAGGCTAATGTTGTTTTTGACAACCTTATTTACACAAAAGAAATGCCGGTAACCATCGGCGTATTTGTAACACCGGGCGTAGTAAAAGCTCCCAATGCCGGTGCATTGGACCGATACAACCGCAGCTATGAATATGATGGCCTTGGTGATAATTATGCCCGTTTTATACTGCAGGAGATATTGCCTGAAGTTGAAAAACAAAAAACAAGTGATGGCAGGGAAATACATTTATCAAAAAGCGGTAACGACCGTGCTATCGGCGGTAGCAGCAGCGGTGCAATTTGCGCCTTTAATGCCGCCTGGGAAAGGCCTGCCGAATTCAGCCGCGTGTTTAGTTGCATAGGTACTTATGTTGGCCTGCGCGGCGCAGACAGGTTTAAAGAACTGATTCGCAGGTACGAGCCCAAGCCAATACGTGTTTTTCTACAAGACGGCAGTAACGACCTGAATATTTATGCCGGCGACTGGTGGATGACAAATCAAACAATGGAAAGGGCATTAGCCTTTGCAGGATACGAAGTAAACCATGTGTGGGGTGAAGAAGGCCATAACGGCAACCAGGGAACGGCTGTTTTCCCGGAAGCAATGCGCTGGCTGTGGAAAGGATGGCCGCACCCTGTTGAAACCGGCAAATCAAAAAACCAGTTTTTACAGGACCTGCTGATACCCGGGGAAGAATGGGAACTGGTAGGAGAAAATTACAAGTTTACTGAAGGCACAGCTACCAATGGGAACGGCGAGGTTTTTTACCAGGACATTCCTAATAGTAAAACTTATAAAGTTGGACTTGACGGAAAGCTTGTTGTATTGCCTGTTGATGCAAAAGCAGCAAGCGGTACTGCGTTTGGTCCCGATGGCAGGCGGTATGTAGTAGCGGGTAAAACAAAACAGGTAATACGTTATGACGCCGATGAAAAGGAGACCGTGATAGCGGACAGCATAACCGGCAATGATATTATTGTTGCCAATAACGGCAATATTTACATTACATCGCCGGATGGTGTGCAAAACCCCAGTAAGATATATTTGATAAAACCGAACGGCGAAAAGTCATTAGCAGATATGGGACTGAAATTTGCCAACGGGCTTACGCTAACGCCCGACCAAACCCAACTGTACATTACGGAATCTGCCACGCACTGGGTATGGATATATGATATAATGCCTGATGGGTTGCTGGCCAATAAACAAAAATACGGCTGGTTGTCTGTACCAGACAACGAAGAAAATGCGTGGCCTGATGGGCTGCGGTGTGATACAGCGGGGCGCGTATATGTAACCAGCCGCATAGGTATACAGGTGTTAGACCAGATGGGACGCGTTAATGCCATACTTCCTGTACCGGGGAGGCAGCCCAGCAATGTTTGCTTTGGAGGACCTAACCTTGATATTTTATATGTTACCTGTGTTGACAAGGTTTACCGCAGAAAGCTTAGAACAAAGGGCGTAAACCAGTTTGAGCCTCCTGTTAAACCGATGCCCCCGCATTTGTAGCAGGCTTTTAGTCATCATCAATCACCCACGCGCATAACGTTGCGTATGTGAGGATGGAGTGATTGGGGTTGTAGCAGGTTATATTTTTACTTGACCCCTAAGCATGTAGCCGCAAATTTTAAATCCAGCCTTAATAAGGGTTAATTTTGAGGCTGTATTTGTTAAGCCACACCGTGCTGCAGGTATGCGGCCTGCAAGGTAGCAGGCTTTTTTAACCTCCTGTATTAAAAAGCTGCCATAACCTTTGCGGCGGCTGTCTTCGTGCACTTCCATATACAAGTCAGCATAAGGCAGGTTATAATGCAGTAAAAACCCGCCGGTAGCAACTATTTCCCCCTCTCTTTCCAGCAAATAATCCCCTTCGGGTTCGGCTTTATGTTCAAATATTTTGTCACCCGCATTTTTACAGCGAAATGTTACGCCCGGGCATAAAATTGCCGGCGTAATGTTGTCTTCAAAAAGAATAGCACCTGTGTTGATATTTTTTGCAAAGTGATAAAGCATCTGCGTTAACAATACGTCATTGCTTTGGCTTTCAATAAAACGGGCACCGGAATTATGAAGCAATGCAATAAAGACTTCAAGGCTCATACGCCTGAAGGAAGGCAGTATATAATACTCAAAAACCGTATTGCGTATGTTCCTGTCTTCTATCCCGCAGGTGCAGCCATACCCGGCAATTTCATCATTCACCGAAAATAAGTATGTATCAGCCCAATTGCGGGCGTGGTATGAATTATGTATAAACTGGAAGTTACCTTCGTGCAAAAAAAGTGCACGCATAGGTAATATGTTTTCGGTACCTGTTTTTGTTGCCGTAATGTTCATGGGGGTTACTACTAAAATTGTATGTATCAAATATACCTGATTGTATAGCAGTTTGTTTAAATATTTGTTAGCTTCATCATTCTAAAATACCATGTCACATGAAAAAGATTTTCTCGTTTATTACATTAATCACTACCCTTGCCATTTGCACGTCGTTTACGTATGCCCCTAAAAGTGAGTGGGTTACCCTGTTTAATGGCAAAAGCCTTGATGGCTGGAAGGTAGGCGATAATGCAGCAACCTTCAGGGTTGACAGTGGTATGATTATAGTTAATGGTAATACTGCCCACCTGTTTTACGATGGCCCGGTAAATAACCACGAGTTTAAAAACTTTGAATTTAAGGCAGATGTAATGACTACCCCCGGGAGCAATTCAGGCATTTACATTCATACGCAATTTCAACAGGGTGGCTGGCCTGAAAAAGGATATGAAATACAAGTAAATAACAGCCATACTGACTGGAAAAGAACCGGCAGCCTGTATAACATTGTTGATATAAAAGAAAAATATATACCCGATAATGTATGGTTTACCGAATATATTAAAGTACAGGGCAAGCGCATTATTGTAAAACTGAACAATATGGTGGTGGTAGATTATACCGAACCTGAAAACCCTTTGCGGTCAAAAGACGAGGCAGGCAGGGTATTATCAAGCGGCACGTTTGCATTGCAGGGCCACGACCCCAAGAGCAAGGTTTATTTTAAAAACATTAAGGTAAAGGTGTTGCCTTAGTATTAAGCAACATGCAGCAGTTGCAGGATAAGCAGTTACTGAAATTATTTAATCCCGGTTTACACGCCGGGATTTTTTTGTTACAACCACCATTATCCCTTCATTAAATGATGTGTGTACCCGGCAGTAACAAGCTGGTTATAAGCATCGAGTACATCTCCTGGCACTTGCTGGTATACCTGGAAACCCTTTGCAGGATATTCAATTATACGTTGTAAATCGCCCACCATTATATGCACTACTTTTTCCAGCGGTATTTCTTCATTGGGGTAGTCTTCAAAACTTATTTGCGGGGATGTAACCATTAGTTTTTTTTCGGGCCAGTGCTTTTTAAATGTAGCGTAACTGCGGCGCTCCATATAAGGCTTTTGTACAACGATAAACGATTGCGGGTCAAGTCTCTTCTCTTTCAGCAACTTTTGGGTAAACACAATGTTTTCGCCGGTATTGGTTGACATGTTTTCAACCAGTATATCCTTTGCAGGCACACCCATTTGCATGGCAATTGCTGCAAATTTATCGGCCTCTTTTTCCGTCCACATATTCTGTGTAAAGTTACCTAAGCCGCCAGAGAAAATCAATAACGGCGCATACCCCTGCAGGTATAATTCAGCACCGCGGTTTGCTACGCGCAGGTCGTGGCTGCCTAACACAAGAATGCAGCCTGCCTTTTCAAGAGTGTGATTTGTGTGATGATAATCCCACAACATTTTAGCCAGCTTTGTAATGTTGCCTGGTACCATTCCTTTTTATTTCCCGTACTGTATCCTGAAAATGGCTCCGCCCAAATCATCTGTAACATAAATAGCTCCGTCAGGCCCCTGTGCAATCCCGCAGGGACGGTGCTGCGGCGCTTTACCGCTGGCAGCATATCCTTTGCCGCCAAAATCATCTGCAAAAATTTCCCATTCGCCGGAAGGTTTACCATTTTTAAAAGGCACAAAAGCTATTAAGTAGCCTTTGTTAAGCTGGGGAGATTTACCGTGAAATACAATAAAAGCACCGTTTTTGTATTTAGCCGGGAAGGAGCTGCCTGTGTAAAACAGCACATCATCCGGTGCAAGGTGTGCGGGAAAAGAAACTATAGGATCCTGGGCATTTTTACCACCCGTTTTTTTACCATCACCGCCGTATTCAGGGGCAAGCATTTTTTTGTGGGTGAAGGGGTCGTAATAAACATAAGGCCAACCGCCGTTTGAACCCTGGTGCAGTTGGTACATTGTTTCGGCAGGTAAAAGCCTTTCCTGCTCTTCAGTATAGTATTGCGGAAATAACTGGTGCAACTGGTCGCGTCCGTGCTGCAGGGCAAAAATGCTGCCCGTATTATTGTTCCAGCAAATAGCCACAATGTTTTTAAAGCCCGTTGCATAATGCACGGCATCCCTGTAGGTTTGGTTTGTTTTATCATCGCGAAACTTCCATACGCCACCAACTGAATCAAGTACCGGGCAGGGCATTGGCGCCTGTAAAGATTTATCATTTACAAGGCAGGCATTAAGATATGATCCCACTACAACATAAATATTGCTTTGATTGTCTAATACAAACGCCTTGGCATTATCGCGGTTTTTGTCAACAAGCCCCTCTACAATTTTCTCAGGTGTTGTGGTATTGGTTACCTCGTATTTACCATCTAATTTATACCGGTAAACGCCGCTGTTGGAGGAAGCATACAGCCAACCATTTTTTACAGCTATGCCCGTACCGGGAAAATCGCCAAACAATTGCTGTTCATCGGGCACCCCGTCGCCGTTTGTATCTTTTAAATAACAAATACCCTTGCCGCTTTTAAGCCAGCCTAATTTTACGTACATGCTGCCATTGGGCGCTATAGCAATATGCCGTGCACCGTCAAGCCCGGTTGCCACTATAGAGGCGGTAAAGCCGGCAGGCAAAGAAATATCCGCAGCCGGAAGCGCTTTTTTTGTTTTGATAATTGTTGCCGAAGCTGTATCTGCCGGGTTTGCAAAAGAAGAATATGCAGTTAAAATTGCGAAAGCTGTTAGTATGGTTATTCTTTTCATCCTGTAATTGTATAGAGGTAAAGATAAATGCCGCGGCGGTTTAACATATACTAATTATTTGCTAATTAGTCTTCCTGCTGTAACTGTATACCGCTTTTTGTAAGTGTTATCAGCCGTTGTTTGTATAAAGCCCCAACCCCCATTTTAAAGGCTTTTTTGCTCATGCCGAAGAAAGTATAAATTTCTTCGGGGCTGCTTTTATCGTTATAAGGCAGGTAGCCGTTATTAGCCTCCAGCAATGCCAGTATTTTTGAAGATTCATCTTCTACGCGCTGGTAACCCGGTTTGCCGGCCGCTACGTCAATTTTATTGCCGGGCCTTATTTTTTTTATGTACCCTTTCATTCTTTGCCCGGGCTCAACGTCCTGGTAAACATCACTGGCATACAACAGGCCCGTATGTTTATCATTAATAATTACCACGTAGCCCATATCGGTAGGGCGGCTTATTACAAAATCAACCAAATCCATTTCCTTCACAGTCAACTCATCATTGCTTAAACGGTTTTCTGTTTTTTCTGTTGCCGCAACCCGGCCTGTTTTTTCGTCCAGGTAAAGCTGCACAGTGTACTCCCCTCCCACCAGCATTTTACTTCGTTGCTGCGATGCGGGTACAAACAGGTCTTTCATCAATCCCCAATCCAAAAAAGCGCCTTGCCTTGTTGTGCTCACCACTTTTAGCTTAACAATGTCACCCACTATACCTTTGGGCTTTAACGTGGTAGCAATAAGCCGGCTGTCTGAGTCGTGGTAAATAAATACTTCAATTTCCCCGCCTACCCTTAACCCTGGCGGTACAAAACGTTTTGGCAATAATATGCCTTCAGCCCCGTTATCAAGATAAGCGCCCGTGGGTGTTAAGCGCAGCACTTTTAAAATATTGTATTGTCCTACTTTTACCATGTTATTAACCAAATGCCAAAGTTAACCTAATAAACACATGATAACTTTATAATAACTATAAGCTTAAAATATATTTACTTTACCAGCTGATAAATTTTTGTTAGATGAAGAAAGTACCGGTAATATTGATTCTTGTTTATATGTGTTGCATGCGTGCCGGAGCGCAGGGGTCAGAAACATCTGGCAACCCTATATTCCCTGGCTGGTATGCCGACCCTGAAGTACGTTTTTTTAATAACGAGTACTGGGTGTACCCCACCTACTCGGCACCGTATAACGAGCAGGTTTTTATGGATGCTTTTTCTTCACCCGACTTGATACACTGGACAAAGCACAGCCGCATAGTGGATACGACCAGCGTTAAATGGGCTAAGCGCGCCATGTGGGCGCCCAGCGTAGTAGAAAAAGATGGTAAATATTACCTGTTTTTTGGCGCCAACGATATACAGAATGATAAACAAACCGGGGGAATTGGGATAGCGGTTGCCGACAACCCGGCAGGCCCTTTTAAGGATTATCTTGGCAAACCACTTATAGGCGCTTTTCATAACGGCGCGCAGCCCATTGACCAGTTTGTGTTCCGGGATATTGACGGGCAGTTTTACATGACCTACGGCGGCTGGGGGCATTGCAATATTGTAAAACTGAATAATGATTTTACAGGCATAGTGCCGTTAAAAGACGGCAAGCTATATAAGGAGATTACACCAAAAGGATATGTAGAGGGATCGTTTATGTTTTACAGGGATGGTAAATATTATTTTATGTGGAGCGAAGGTGGCTGGACCGGGCCTGATTATTCCGTGGCTTACGCTATTGCCAGGTCGCCTTTTGGGCCGTTTAAACGCATAGGTAAAATTTTACAGCAGGACAGTACCGTTGCCACCGGTGCAGGGCATCATTCTGTAATACGTGTGCCGGGCACTGATAAATGGTATATAGTTTATCACCGGAGGCCGCTTGGCGAAACCGACGGCAATCACCGTGTTACCT
>DASZUX010000393.1:0-6193 GCA_035547455.1 Chitinophagaceae bacterium | reverse complement strand
CTTGGTAACATCGGCGCTGCCCTCGGCAGCATCATACAATTTATCTGCTGCAGATAACACAACAAAACTCTGTTGGGCCGATTTAATCCATTCATCGTGCGCTGAGGGTGGCATAAACAATATTGCATTGCCTTTATCATCGGTTATTGCTTTGCCCAAAAGATGCGCAGGAGTTTTATCTGTAATATAAAATGTTACCTTAATGCCCGGCACCATTTGAAATTTGCCGTCAATTTTGGCTTTGGCAGTGGCTTTTAAATACTGAACATGGTTGTTTTGATTATAGTAAGCCACGTTAAGTATAAGATTGTTTTTTTCAGCCTGCGATGCAACATTAATACTGGCAGTTAATATAAAACCGGCTGCCAGTGCGGCCTGTTTAAAATTTTTCATGTTCTTCAATTTCGGTAATTGTTTCATGAATAGGTATGATGGGAAATATACGGGCAAAGACTGTTATAAGTAATAGTACCCCCGCTAAAGACCCCATAGCAATAGCCCATTCTTCAAGGCTGGGAAAATAATGCTTGTAGCTTGGCGGTACATCCCGCATTGGTAAAAAGGGGTGCAATAAGGTAGGTGTAACAATAAGATAGCGCTTAAACCACGACCCAACCACCACCAGGGTGCCGGCAATAAAAGCTGGCAAAGGTTTTCTGCCCTTTTTGAAAACCAATATTAATATTGGCAATACCATAGCGGTAATAATTGCAAACCAGAAAGCGGGCGCAAACTCACCGGTAAACATTCCCATTAAATGGGCTTCATCATCTTTTTTCATTTTAAAAGCCGGTACAAGAAATTCGTTTATATTAAAATACATGTACAGCAAGGCAAGCATCACTACTATCTTGCCCATCCTGTCGAAATGGCTGTCAGTAATATATTTTTCCAGGTGATATGCTTTACGAAATGCAAACATTGCTACCACTACACCACCTGCACCTACAAGAAAAGCGCCTGAAATAAAATATGCTCCAAAGTTAGTGCTGTCCCACCCGGGCCTGTAAGTGGTGGCAAACAGCCAGGAGGTAACGGTATGTATGGCAAACGCAACCGGTATAATGGTTATAGATAATATATTGATTGCCCTGTTACTTATTTTAACTTGCCCGGGTGTGTTTTTCCAGAACGACCCGAACGTGCGGTATATCCAAATAACAAACTTGCCTGTATTTTTCTTTAACCTTATAAGAATTTCAAAATCAGGCAGCAGAGGAAAATACAGTAATAAAATGCTTATAAAAAAATATGTAGTTATAACTACCACGTCCCAAATAATGGGAGATTGAAGACGGCCATGTACAAAAAGGTTATAAAACCTGTCTGGCCGGCCCATATCTACAATAATAATCAGGGCGGCAAATGTTATGGCTGATACGGCAATTATTTCTGCAATTCTTGTAAGCGGGGTACTCCAGTGTGCATCCGTCAACCGCAATACTGCTGTTATAAGCGAGCCTACCAGGCTTATTGCTACAAAAAAAACAAAATTAGATATGTAAATGCCCCACGATGCGTAATCACGCATGGAGGTGATTACAAGCCCTTTTGACAATTGGTGTATATATGCCGCAAGGCCTGCGATGCAAAAGAATAGTAATAAGCCTACCCAAATTTTACCCCTGGCCCCAAATTTTTGTGGCAGCAGGTCATCAATAATTTTTTGTTTTGCAGAAGCTTCCACGGTTTAAAATTTAAAAGGTTAACTTTTTTTTGTTGCTGATGTACTGTCTTCATCATCAGGCGTAAAAGGAAAATCCCTGTTCACCGGCGGCAGGTAATATACACTGGGCTTGGTGCCCAGGTCTTCCATCAGCCGGTAACCTGCTTTGTCTCTTATTAAATCGCTAAACCTGAAAGTTTCGCTGCCATTGGTTACGGTATCCTCTACTATGTCACCAAAATGAAATACACCATTGGGGCAGGCGGTAACGCAGTGGGGTAGCTGGCCTTTACGTGTCATGTCTGCACAAAAGTCGCACTTGCCTACAGTGCCTTTCTTTTGCGGTATGCTTGTTTCGCAACTGTAAGGCTGCGCTGCAACTTCTGCGGGCAGCCCGGGATCTTCCCAGTTAAATACCCTGGTAGAGTATGGGCAGGCCGCCATGCAAAACCGGCAGCCAATACAGCGGTTACTGTCTATAAGTACTATACCGTCCTGCCTTTTAAATGTTGCATCAACGGGGCATACCTTAACACATGGCGGTTCATCGCAGTGCATACATGTGGTGGGCTGCCAATACGGCGCAGTTTGCGAAGCATCCTGCATTGGGTACACCTTAATCCAGTTTTGCCCGGGGTGCAGGTCATGTGCATGGTTACATGCAGCCTGGCATCGTTTTAATTCCTTACAGCGAGACAGGTCAATTACCATCACAAATTTTTTTCCCGGTATGCCAATGCGGGCTTCTTCGTTGCTAACCGGCGGCAATTCTGGCACGGGTTTCAAAAAAGCTTCGTCCACTTCAATACTCTCGCCGTTTACGGAAAGCAATTTTACTTTTTTGCCCGATGGTTTTACGGCTTCGCCTGCTGCGGTTTCAAATGGGTTATTACCTGTTTTGCAGCCTGCCAGCGCAGCGCCCGCCAGTAACGTAGCCGCAATAAAATCCCGGCGTGACGTATCATCTATATTCATGGCTACTAATAAATTTTATGATCTTTTAATCCAATTTTGCAGTTGGGTGTTTGAAATTTTCTGCTGGATTTGCGTTATATGGGATGCGTCCACTTCTACAAGTTTACCATCCTGCGCCAGGAAAGTAAGTGTTTTGCTTTTTGATTCAGGCCCGCAATCAATTATACTTTTCTTTTTGCCAAAAGGCAACCATTTTATCAGCAGGGCAAACGATAAAACGCTGAATGCGGCAATCATTTTCCTGCGCGTTTGTTTTTGCCCGGATGCTGTTTTTTTGTTTTGCATTGTATGTGCTTTACATATATGTGGCTATAAGATAAAGTGAGCATGCAGGCCATCAGTTTCATCCTGCATGCTCTTTACCTGCTACTTTTTAAGTGTTCGCATGAAATTTACCAGGCTCCAGGTATCTTCCTGGTCAGGTATCTTTTTCTTAAAGCTGGGCATATCATCCCTGCCTTCAGATATTTTGTAAAACATGGCGCCATCCGTTTGCTCCTGAAAGTCGGCCTTTGTTAAATCCGGCGGCTGTGTTTTAAGTTGCGCGGCCTTGTTGCCGTCTCCCAATCCTGTTTTACCATGGCAGGAGGAGCAATGCTGCTGCCATAGCGCTTTACCCGCTGAAACAGATTCGGCATTAGCTGCAACAGGGTTTTTCATGTGTTTAAAGTTGTCTGGTACAACCCAGGGTTTTGGCTGTATAAAGGCAAAGCTTAATACTGCAGCAAATAACAGTGCGGTTGTTTTCATTAATTTAACTGTCATACTGTTTATTTTTATTGATGAATACTGATGCGGGGGCAATAACTAAAAATTCCAAAGCCTTGAAATATTAAATCCTATAAGAAACTGGCCCTTAGTATAGTCGTTCTGGTTTAAAAAGTTATTGTCCTGTGGCAGTGTATATCCATAGTTGCCGGCAAATATTTGGAAAGTGTGCCCGCTGGTAGACATTTCAAGCCCAAAACTTATATTAGGATGAGGATTATTCATAGGGTGCTGTGTTAATGGTTGATCATAATTAACAATCACAGCCATTCCCGGCGATAACTTATAACGCCCGCTGAAACAAACCGCGATATGATTATTTTTCATTTGCGGTTGTATGTTATGGGCGCTGTCGTAATATGCACCTACGTTATTAATGTGGGTAAGGCTTATGCCGGCCTGCACCGAAAATGCTTCTGTAATTTTTCGGGCAAACAGTAGCTGGTTAAAAAAAGTTAACCTGTCTGAGAAAGTTACTATAGGAAGCGATGGATTTTTTTTCCTTGTATCCATTGCTGCATTGCCGTAATAAGTAACCGATACAGGTACTGAATTGTCTTTACGCTGGCGCATAATAGCGTATTTAAGGCTAAAATCGGTTTCCATATTATAATTATTGGCGCCAAACCCAACCTGCAGGTCTTTTACAGGTACATAGCTAAAACCTAAACGCATATTCGCACTCGAAAAAATGCCAAATAAATCTTTTGTTCCATTGTTTACCGTACCAAACCTGTGGCTAATATCAAACTCAAACGTACCCTTCACCCCAACGTTTACAGTTTGGTTATCTATAAGGTAGCTGCCGCTGAAAGTGTTTTTGACATACGAAGCTTTTTTTGCAGGCCCGGGCGATTGTGTTGAATCCTGTGCCAGAAGGCTATTAATATGCAGGACACATGCAAGCAGCAGTACGCTTGTTGCCCGTGCTGCATGCTGATAAAATATTTTTTGCATAGTAATGTTGTTTAATTGTTTTTGGCGCCTTGTTTTATCCAGGCATATATTTTGGCATTTATATCCTGGTCAGGCCCGTTGCCCAAAGGCATTACAGGGCTTTTTTTACCTGTAAGCCAGGCCATTATTACACTATTATCGGGGTCGCCTGCCTTTATGTAACCACCGCTTGTTAACGATACGTAAGCATTGGCTGCTGAAAGGTTGGGTGGTTTACCGCCGCTAACGTGGCAACCGCTTAGAGCGCAGCTCTTAGAAAATACCGGTAGTATATCCTTTGAAAAACTCATTTCGGTTGTAATAGCTGAACCCGGGTTTACCACGATAGTTGCAGTTTTATAACACCCCGTAATAGCGAATACCACTATAGCTATGCAGCCTGATAATATTGCTATCAATCTTTTTAACATAACAAATGGTTTATGATAAAAGGGTGCTTTTATTTTTGGAATTTAAGTACAAGATTAGGGGCTATACCATGCTGGTTATTTGACTGGTTCCATATAGCAACACCAAATTGCTGATCCTGCAGGCTGCTGAAATCCACATCCTGTTTCAAAACGTCACCTGTTTTTAATTTACGTTTATATTCAACAATCCATCCTGTACCTGTGTAAACTGCGGAGCATGTTATGTCTGCCCTGCTGCCGATAAGCGGTGACGCAATATAGGAGGGAAAACATTTAACGCCATCGCCACCATATACAGCATCACCGCTTCGCTGGTAGTTTGCGTCTGCATTGGGGTCTAATGACCCGCCGTCCCAACTCAGCACACCTGTTGAACTAACACCTGTAATTTTAACTGCCTTGCCGCCTGCTAACGTATCTGTAGCAAGAATGTAATAATAATTTGACGCCCCGGGGATAATCCATGCCGGTACTGTTACGTTATCGCCGGTGCCATCCAGTTTCAGCGTTTGCCTGTTATTGGTTGCACCTTGCGGGTCTGTAACTGTGTACACAGGGCTATAAGGCCATTTGGCTGACGATCCTGAAACAGTAATGCCATCAACATGGCGCCCATTGCCTGAACCGCCTACAAGATTGGTAACCTGGGGGCCGCCCGCCCAATCCTGGTAGTCATCATCCATCTGGTTAAAAATAACATCGCGGCTGAGATGAGCCCACCACATGTCAATTTTTTCACTGGCGCCGTTGGTATAGTGATTGCCATTGCCTGCATTTGATTTTTCAACTGCCGGAGTAACAGAAAAGTCTGTGTACGGCGTGAATACGTGGCAACTGGCGTAGCAAGTTTGCGTTACAAAATTGGGTGTTGAAAAATCAATGTTCCATAACATGGCTAATTTATCTTCCCCATGCCCATCCCTTGTCATGTTGCCGTTAACATCAAATTGCCTGCTGGTTGGCTCCTGGGCCCAGCGCTGGGTAAGCGGGTCAAAATACCAGGTAGATACATTTACACTATTGGTTGCATCGGCCCACTGTGCAAGAAAGTACACATACTGGTCATCATACATTGACTGTAAAGTAGCCGGGTATTGTTCACCATTATAACCGGTAAATAAATTATTACCCGGGTATGGAACTGTAGGGGTTATGTTTAACTTAACAGCATTGCCCCAAACAGCATCTGCAACACCGTCAATTGCAGGTGCAGTTGTTGTTTTGTAACTTAGGAGTTCGTTTGTGCTGGTTACAGGAGCGGTAACCACCTGGTCGTTTTTTGTACAATACATAAATAAAGTGAGACTTGAAACGAGCAGTGCTACTATTATGTATTTTTTCATAGACACTTTTTTGGTTAGTTTTTTAAATTTTGACCAGCAAATTTTCTAACTTTTTTAAATTTTTTTTAAGAGGT
>DASZUX010000392.1:0-5256 GCA_035547455.1 Chitinophagaceae bacterium | reverse complement strand
CATCCATATTTATTTCTTTTACGCCGGTTATAGTTTTTCTTAAAAGAAATATTTTACCGGCCGCTATTTTAATTTCACAAGTGTATGAACGAAAAAAAAGCCATACAATAAGTGCAACGCTTACGCCAATAAGCGTATAATTAAACCCCATAGGTATTTCAGCGCGTTTCTGCTGCAAAATATACCATACCATTAACGTCAGTCCTATAGGTATAGCGCGATAGGTAACAAACAGCATGCGGTCGCGGGCATCGCTCAATTTAAGGTGCAGTACGTCAGACTTATCTGCAAGTTCCTCGTATGGCTGGTAAATATTCATAATCTTTCCGCGCAACTGTAAAGATACGTTTTATGACCGAGCCAAAGCACTTGCAGCACGCACATTAAATATGCTGGAAAATAATTCTTATACCTACCAGTGCCAGCGAGACAGCCAGCGCTTTAATAATAGCATGCCCTTTTATTTTGTGTGAAAGAAAAGCGCCTAATTGTGCACCTGCAATAACGCCAACAGCAAGGTAAATAACAAGCTTAAGTACGTAATGGTCGTTATAGTTGCCGTCTTCAATATGTGTTACCACCGTTGCAAAAGCCATGATAGCCAGTATAAAATGCGATGTAGCTGTAGCAAGATGCACCGGAAAGCGCAGCCAGTGAACAAGGGCGGGAACCTGTATTATGCCGCCGCCTATGCCGAGTATGGGCGATATAAACCCCACAATCACGCTTATAAACCAGCCAATGTACCTGTTATATGACCATGTAAAGGTGTGGCCTTTTTTATCAGTAAGTGTATGCGTGGTTAACCCCGGCTTATCGTTATGTAGTGTTCCGGCACCGCTGCTTCCCTCATTTTTTCTAAAAAAAAGATAAGCACCCAGTATTATCATCAGCAATCCGAAAGCCATGGTAAATACAGCAGGGGAGATATAGTGTAATATTTTTACCCCGAGTATGGAACCGGGTATGGTAAACAATGCAAACTGTAACCCGGCCCGGTAGTCTATGCGGCGGGCGCTGGCATACGCCACAGTGCCGGATAGCGCATTGCAGGCAACAATGGCCATTGATATTGCAGTAATTACAGCAGGGGGCAGATCGGGATGTGCAAAAATTAATACAGGCACCAGTATAAAACCGCCACCGGCCCCGATTAAAGTTCCTAATGTACCAACAGCAAACCCTATTGCCATTAACAGCAAAATGTTATCCATACAGTCACGTTGAGCAATAATCATGTTATGCAGCAGCATTACTGTTTACCAAAAGCGTTTTGCGAATGGTAGTGTGCTGCACCATGACAGGCATAATTATTATGTGCCTATAGCCGCAAACTTAGATTCTTTTCTGCAGATGAGCATATACAACAATTTTAGTGTAGATTTGACACTCAATTCTGCAATCTAAACCGCATAACGATGGCTTACCTTACCATAAGAAAATTATGCCAGTTGTTGCTGCCCATAAGTGCCATATCAGTATTTGCCGCAGCAAACGCACAAACCTCGCCGCGTTCAAAAACACTATTTACCAAAGACTGGAGATTTTTGCCTGGAGATGATGACAACGCAAAGAATATAGCCTATAATGACGCCGGATGGCGTAAACTTGATCTGCCGCATGACTGGAGTATTGAGTTGCCCTTTAACGAACACAGCCCGGCCGGCACAGGCGGAGGTGCATTAGATGGCGGTATTGGCTGGTACCGCAAAACATTTCTGCTGACGGATGCAGATAAAACTAAAAAAATATTTATTGATTTTGACGGTGTGTACCGTAATAGCGAGGTGTGGATTAACGGCCACTACCTGGGCAAGCGGCCTTACGGGTTTAGTTCGTTCAGGTACGAGCTTACCCCCTACCTTAACTTTGGCACAACGCCAAACATAATCGCCGTAAAGGTTGATAACTCGCAGCAGCCAAACTCCCGCTGGTACAGCGGCTCGGGCATATACCGTTACGTGTGGCTTGTTAAAACAAACGGGGTGTATGTTGATCATTGGGGCACGCATGTACAAACACCTGCTGTAAATGAGCATGCAGCCACAGTGCTCATCAACACTAAAATAAATAATACCGGTGTGGCACCGGCCGATATAACAGTAAAAACAAGCATTTATAACGAGGCAGGACAGGTGGTCAAAACTGCCTCTGCTTCATTAACCATCAGCAGCGATGATAAAAACGAAATAGCGCAAACATTTACGGTATCAAATCCCGCTTTGTGGTCTGTTGAACAACCGCACCTGTACAAGGCTGTAACACAGCTTATAAGCAAAGGCAAGCTTTTAGACGATTATACTACCAGCTTTGGCATACGCTGGTTTACGTTTGATGTTAATAACGGCTTTTTTCTTAACGGCAAACATGTAAAAATATGGGGTGTTTGCGACCACCACGACCTTGGCTGCCTTGGCACCGCCATTAACAAAAGGGCATTACAGCGCCAGCTTGAAATATTGAAGGGTATGGGCATAAACGGTATTCGCACCTCGCACAACCCGCCCGCGCCGGAACTGCTTGACCTTTGCGACCAAATGGGTTTTATTGTAATGGATGAGGCATTTGATATGTGGAAGAAGGCCAAAACAAAGTATGATTATCACCTTGATTGGGATGAGTGGCACAAACGCGATATGCAAGATTTTGTAACACGCGACAGGAATCACCCCTCGGTATTTATCTGGAGCATTGGCAACGAGATACCCGAACAATGGCCAGGCAAAGACGGCAAGGATACTACCGGAACGATGATAGCGCGGGAACTTGGGGATATCATCCATTCACTAGATACCACAAGGCCAATTACCTCAGCGCTTAACCAGCCAAGCCCGCAAAATGCCATTTACCGTAGTGGTGTTATTGACTTATTTGGTTATAATTATCACCACCAGCAATTTAAAGATTTTCAAAAAAACTACCCCGGCGTTAAGTTTATTGGCACCGAAACTGTTTCAGCCTTAGAAACAAGAGGCCACTACGACATGCCCTCGGACAGTATTCAACGCTGGCCGGGAAGAAGAAAGGACACAACGCATAAATGGGGTAATACAGACCTTACTGTTTCTGCCTACGATAACATCTCGGTACCCTGGGGATCAACACATGAAGAGACTATTAAAGAGTTTCTGAAATATCCTTACGCCAGCGGCATGTATGTATGGACCGGGTTTGATTATATAGGCGAGCCTACCCCATACCCCTGGCCTGCAAGGAGCTCTTATTTCGGCATTATTGACCTGGCTGGTTTCCCCAAAGATGCCTACTATTTATACCAGAGCATTTGTACAAGCAAGCCTGTGCTGCATCTTTTTCCGCACTGGAACTGGACACCAGGCCAAACGATTGATATATGGGCCTATTATAATAATGCTGATGAAGTTGAATTGTTTGTAAACGGCAAATCGGCAGGTGTTAAAAAGAAAGAGGGTGATGACTTACATGTTATGTGGCGCGTAACTTACCAGCCCGGCACCATTAAGGCAGTATCCCGCAAAAATGGGAAAATAGTACTAACACGTGAGATAAAAACAGCAGGCAAACCAGCTAAAATTGTATTAAGCGCAGACAGGAATATTATTAATGCCGACGGAGACGATTTATCTTTTGTTACCGTACGGATAGAAGATGCAGACGGCAACCTCGTTCCCGATGCGGACAATGATGTAAAGTTTACCGTGACCGGGCAGGGCAGTATTGCCGGTGTTGATAATGGCAGCGAAACAAGTCTTGAATCGTTTAAGGCAGACCACAGAAGGGCATTTAACGGCATGTGCCTGCTGGTAGTACGCGCAAAAGACAAAGCAGGCACTATACATATTGCCGCCTCCGCTGTTGGGTTGCAGGGCGCATCGTTGGCAGTAACGGCTAAGTAAGGTACATTTACAGGTATGAAAACACTTGCAGCCATATCATCACTGTTTGTAATGCAGGCGCTTGCCCTACCCGTACAGGCACAGCAAAATAATATTGCAATAAATCAATTGGGGTATTATGTTTATGCCCCAAAAAAAGCCGTGGTTATTAACAACAACGCGCCGGGATATTTTTATATTTTGCGCAGCGATAACAGGGACACAGTGTATAAAGGCACCCTGGGGCCACAGCAGGCATCAGCGTATTCAACGTGTACTACAGCCATTGCCGATTTCAGCAGCCTGCAAACGCCCGGTAACTTTGTTATGTATGTTGCCGGCACAGGAACTTCTTACAACTTTACAATAGGTAATAAATCACTGTACAATATTGGCGCAGCACTGCTTAAGGGATATTATTACCAGCGCGTATCAGTACCGTTGTATGAAAAATATGCAGGCGAATGGCACAGGCAGGCAGGCCACCCTGATACAGCAGTACTGGTGCACCCTTCTGCAGCAAGCGACAAAAGACCGGCCGGAACCGTAATTGCAACACCCGGCGGCTGGTATGATGCCGGCGATTATAACAAGTATATTGTTAATTCAGGCATCAGCACAGGCACGTTGCTTTCTGCCTATGAAGACTTCAGCAGCTATTTTGATACCCTTACTACGAATATACCCGAGAGTTATAATCATGTACCCGACATACTGGATGAGGCACTGTATAATGTGCGTTGGATGCTTACGATGCAGGACCCCAGCGATGGCGGCGTTTATAACAAATGCACCAATGCCGCCTTTGATGGCATGGTTATGCCGGGTGTAACAAAGCTGCCGCGTTACGTGGTGGCAAAGGGTACGGCAGCCACGCTTGATTTCGCTGCGGTTATGGCGCAAACAGCGCGCATTACAAAAAAGTTAAGCAAATTATTACCAGGCCTTAGTGACAGTTGCCTGCATGCTGCAGAGTATGCATGGCGCTGGGCTTTGCAACACCCAAAGTTACCTTACGATCAAAATACACTAAACAAGCAATACGAGCCAAAGATAACAACGGGCCCTTATGGAGATAATCATTTTGCAGACGAATGGTTTTGGGCAGCTTGCGAATTATTTATAACCACCAAAAACCACAGGTATTTTGATTCTGTAACAAGCGGGATTAATGTAGCGTTCTCTGTCCCTTCGTGGTCAAATGTACAGGCGCTTGGTTACTATACCCTGGTAAGAAACGAAAAAGATATACCAGCCAACACCCCGGTTGATGCAGCGCCTGTTAAACAAAAGCTGCTTGCATTTGCCGACAGCCTTTGCGCAGGGGGCAATAAGGCTTTTGCCACTGTGATGGGGCAAAGCAGGCGGGATTTTATTTGGGGTAGTAATTCCGTAGCGGCTA
>DASZUX010000391.1:0-3222 GCA_035547455.1 Chitinophagaceae bacterium | reverse complement strand
GGAGCCGCAGCCTTACCCCGGTTGGTTATTTCTATTTTAATACCAATATCACGTTTGCTGTACTTGGCGTATGTAATCAACACATCAAAATAGCGGTCATCATCAAAAACGCCTGTATCAAGCAACTCGTATTCTGGCTGCAGCTTGCTGCGCTTTTTATTTTCTTCTTCAAGCTGCTTATAGGGAAAAGCCTGCTGCGGGTATTTATACAGCATCTGCATGTAGTAATGGGTGGGCAGGTTGTCAAGGTAGTAATACAACTCCTTCACATCTTCGCCGTGGTTGCCCTGGTAATTGCCCAGCCCAAATAAACGTTCTTTCAGTATCTCATCCTTGCCGTTCCACAAGGCTATTGAAAAGCACAGGTTTTGAAAAAAGTCGGTAAGCCCCGCCAAACCGTCTTCGCCCCATATATAAGCCCTGCTATGCGCATGTTTAAAAGGAAAATAGTTCCACGCATCGCTGTTTTCGCTATAATCCTCTCTTACTGTGCCCCATTGCCTTTCCGGCAGGTAAGGCCCCCACTGTTCCAGGGGTATTTTTTTTGTTGAGTTAACCTTTAAGCGCTGTTGTTCTGCTGTCATAAGCTGTTGCTGTTAATTAAAGTATTCCGCTAATCGCACAAAATGTACCGCCCAGTTAAAGGGCCTCAAATTAAGGTATTACATACTTGTACAACCATAAAATAGCATTAAAAGCCCTGTTTAAGCTTAGCGGCATAAAAAATAGTCGTTTATTTGCTGTTTTATATTGCATTTTTTTATCAATCCAATAAACATGCAAACCCATACCTGCTTTTTATATGAAAACAACTGGCAAAACCTTAACAATGCCAGCTTGCCGGGTAATAATTACCAGTTAGTGCTGGTTTTTGCAAACCGTTTTTTGCTGGAAGGGGCTACCCATATTACTACGCTAAAACAAGCCTTTCCTGCTGCAACCGTGGTAAGTTGCTCTACTTCGGGCGAAATAAATGGCAGGCAGGTGTATGACAACAGCCTTGTAGCCACTGCCATACATTTTGATAAAACGCAATTAAGGTTTGCCTGTGCTAACAGCGCTGATTTCAGCAACTCACATGACCTGGGCGAAAATGTAGCAGGGCAGTTGCCCCGCGAAGGGTTAAAGTATGTACTGGTAATATCCAACGGGGGAAAGGTAAATGGTTCTGAACTGGTAAGTGCCATTAATGAAGAACTGGGGCCTGACGTAATAGTAACCGGCGGCCTTGCGGGCGATGGGGCGAGGTTTGAAAAAACCCTTGTGGGTAAGGACGAAAATATAAACGATGGAATGGTGGTGCTGACAGGGTTTTATGGCGGGCACCTTAAAGTTGGCTATGGCCTTAACGGTGGCTGGGAGGTTTTTGGACCTGAAAGGGTAATCACAAAATCTGAACAGAATGTATTGTATGAAATTGACCACCAGAATGCGCTGGAACTTTATAAAAAATACCTGGGTAAATATGCTTCGGAACTGCCCGGTTCTGCCTTACTTTTTCCGCTTGCAATAAAAACCGGCAGCGATCAAACCACCGTGGTAAGAACAATATTGACCATTGACGAAGAAAAACAAACTATGACGTTTGCCGGCAACGTGCCCGAAGGCGCGGCAGTACGCCTGATGAAGGCTAATTTTGATCAGCTTATTTATAGTGCTGGCGAAGCTGCTTCATCTGCCAATGGAGTAATGAGCGGCATACCGCCACAGCTTGTTTTACTGATAAGCTGTGTAGGAAGAAAGCTTGTTTTAGGAAAAAGAATTGATGAAGAGGTGGATGCTGCTGCAGATATTTTCCCGTCAAATCCTGCCATTACCGGCTTCTATTCCTACGGCGAAATTTCACCGCTGAAAAAAACCGGCTCCTGCGAACTGCATAACCAAACTATGACTATAACCACTATTTCAGAAATCTAACCCTATGTATCACACACTGCTTGAAAAACAAATAAAAAGATACCTGGACAGCAACCTTACGGCAGACGCCGCGCTGCAAAAGTTTTTAGATGCCGTAAGCGAGTCTTACCAAAACTTTGATCGCGATAAGGAATTAAGTGAACATGCTTTTTCCATAAGCGAAAGCGAGTATGCCGCGATAAACACAAAACTGCGGGAAGAAATTGACCTGCGAAAACGATCTGCTTCGCAGTTAATAGACACAATACGCTCTATTGAGCATTCCGATGATTTTAAAGAACTAAGCGGCCAGGGCCTTGAACAGATAATAGACTACCTTAAAATACAAATAGAGAAAAGAAAGCAGGCAGAAAATGAAATGCGTGCCGCAAAAGAAGTGGCGGAAAAAGCAGCTATGGCACGGTCTGAGTTTCTCTCAATGATGAGCCACGAAATAAGAACACCGCTTAATGCCGTGGTTGGTTTTACCTACCTGTTGCTGCAAGGCAAATACCTGCCTGAGCAGGAAGAGCAGTTAAACCTGCTGAAATTTTCTGCAGAAAACCTTTTGGCATTGATTAATGATATTCTTGATTTTAACAAGATTGAATCTGGCAAGGTATCGCTGGAAAAAACATCATTCAACCTGCTTAAGCTCATTAACCAGATACGCAATACCAATTTTACTAAAGCGCAGGACAACGGCAACAATATACGCGTAATGTTTGATACACAGATACCCCAGTTTATAATGGGTGACCCGTTACGCATAGGGCAGGTAATAAATAACCTGGTATCAAATGCAGTAAAGTTTACCCACAACGGTATTGTGGTTATTGAAGCAATGCTTATAAAACAAACGCAGGATACAGTGCAGGTGCAGTTTGCCGTTAAAGATAATGGCATTGGCATCGCTCCTGAAAACCAAAAAAAGATATTCGAGATATTTACACAGGCCTCCGACTCAACAACAAGGCAATATGGCGGTTCAGGCCTTGGGCTGGCTATATGTAACGGCCTGCTAGAAATTATGCACAGCCGCATGGAGCTGGAAAGCACGGCAGGTAAAGGCTCAACATTTAGTTTCACACTTTCCCTGCCCTATTCAACCGAGCTTGAACAGTATAATGCAGATATCGAAAAAGCAGTAGCCAGCGATCCCGACCTGGCAGGTACAAAAGTGCTGCTTGTGGAAGACAACAACGTTAATACGCTTGTGGCCACTACCTTTTTAAAGCGCTGGAATACTATAATTGATACTGCCGATAATGGCAGGGTTGCACTCGAAAAAATACGCAACAACACTTACCATGTTGTACTGATGGA
>DASZUX010000390.1:0-16723 GCA_035547455.1 Chitinophagaceae bacterium | reverse complement strand
GTTGGTAATATCAATTTCACCGGCACAGCGCATCCCGTATTTTTCAAGGTAAGCAACAATGGCATCACGGGTTTGCTGCCCGCCATCAAGCTTCTCCAATTCATCTAAAAAATTGTCAGCATTGGTTTGTTGCAGGTATTCAATTACAGCAGGGTAAGGGCGTATTACATCTGCGAGGTCCATCAAATCCAACCCCATACGGGAAGTAATATTACCAGGTGCGGATTGAGTAAGCGCGTCTGACACATTCTTCTCCTCCAGCCACTCTTCCATTTTTTTATTAAGCCATATTGAAGCATTGATGGCTGCCATGATGACACCCATATTCAACGGATCCGCCAGCAATTTTTTCCGTTGCTCCATATCTTCTGTTATGCAGTCAAACACATCCAATCCTGATTTTGTTTGTAAATGCTGCTTTATTGCATTAACTGCTTCTTCGCTGCGCTTAATAAGGCCTGCAATAATAGCCGGATCATTATCAACAGGTATTTCTCCAGGCAGGTTATTGCTCTTATTTATAGCAACACCTATTTGCGTATCATTATTCTTTAGGGGTATTGAAATATAGTCCCTCTCAATAATTGTTATTAATGCATCTTTTATTAACGGGTCATGTTGCCCCATCATTTGCAATAACATATCCCTGCCTGCAGCCGAAGCAAGGTTTTGTGCCACATCTACAAACAACCGGCCCCCTGCTTTAAACATAGGCCTGGAGGCTGTTAGTTGCCACAAGGATAAGCCCAAGGGCTTCAGCGGGTCTGTCATCATTTGCTGGTGGCCTACTGATATATATACATGTCTTTCTTCATCAGCCGCTTCCGGCACCGGGAATAGTGTTGTGATGGGCCTGCTTTGTACAATATACAACACGTCGTTTTCAAGGCACCATTCAATATCCTGTGGTTGACCAAAATGCAGTTCAATCTTTTTGCCGATATGTGCAAGCTGTAAAACCTGCTCATCAGCAAGTACTGCCATGTTCTGCTGTAAAGGCTCAATTGCCTGCTTCTCTACACCTCCACCAGCTAAAGCATAAACAGCCAGCTTTTTTTCAGGTATTTTTTTCTCAATTATGCTTTCGTCACACACCTTGTAATTATCAGCATTTACTATGCCCGACACCAGCGCTTCACCAAGACCAAAAACAGCATCAACAGATGATACCTTCCTGTTACCATTAACAGGGTCGGCAGTAAACAACACGCCTGCGGCCTGGGGAAAGACCATCTGCTGAACAATCACGGAAATGAACACTTTCCGATGGTCGAAACCATTTTGAATGCGGTATATTACTGCCCTGCCTGTAAATAATGATGCCCAGCATTTACTAATGTGCTGCAATATTGCCTGCTTACCTGTAATATTCAAATATGTATCCTGCTGGCCGGCAAAAGAGGCTGCTGGCAAGTCCTCTGCGGTTGCACTGGATCGTATTGCATAAGCTTTATTTTCTCCAGTTATTGTAAGATAGCCAGCAATGTCTTTAATAATATTCCCCGGCATGGCTGCCGCTTCAATAACCCGGCGGATTTCATCACAAAGTGTATTTATTTTATCAATCTCTTCTATTTTCAGCAGCGATAATGCATCAAGCAATTCATTCATTATGGGTATTTGCCTGGTAACTTGTTTATAAGCTTCAGTAGAAATACAAAAGCCGCCGGGCACTTTTACCCCTTTAACTTGGCAAAGCTCCCCAAGACTGGCGCCTTTGCCCCCCACAATCATGTGGCTTGTCTTGTCTATATCCTGTAACCCAATTACGTATGAATGCATGTTTTTCATTTACTTCTTTTTAGTATCATTTTTTGCTGAGCGTATGGGCAGCCTTTTCCATTATTTCACAGGCCTTTGAAAAATAGGCTTCCAGCACTTTAAGCTCCCTGGCCGGAAACGAGGCAATCAATTGTTCTGAATTATCCCGAAACTCCTGGTAAAGCGGCTTAAAAAGGGTCATTATATTTTTCGTATTTGGCTCAATAAAAACTTTACGCCTGTCATTTTCATCAAACTTTCTTTGTACAAGCTTTTTCTTTTCAAACCTGTCTATCAACCCTGTAACCGCCCCCGTTGTAAGCCCCGTTAACTCAGCAAGCTCCCCTGCTGTCATTTTTCCCTTTTCCAGCAAAAAGCCAAGGTATTTATGGTCTGTGCCTGACAGCCCCGCTTTTGCCGCCACAGCTTCATGCATTTTGAGCGAGGTGTAGGCATATTGCTGGCTCAATTTTCGCACCCTGGTAACTGCATCATTGTCCATATTATATTATCTTAGTAAATAAATATCTTAGATACAAAGATAATATACAGGCAACCGTCTCACCAAATTATTCTGATAGTAACCAAATGGATGACTTCTTCCAGAAAATGCATTACCGGGTTTTAGGGAAATAAAAATTTGTAATAAAGCAAATTTATTCTGCCAGATAGCGCTGCAATTTTACAAGCCCGGGCGGCATTGCACTATCATTCCACTGCTCATGCAGTACCATTGCAGCTCCTAAGGCGGAGGCTTGCGGCACAGCGGCAGCATAAATTGCCATGTTGGGGTAGTTGCCGGCAAGCATGTGCATATATACACTATTACGGCTAAACCCCCCATCCACAAATATTTTCCGCACGGGTGTTGCAGTAAGTACAAGGTTAGTACTCCGCACTTGTTGTGTAATTATATCTGATATAAGCTGGTGATAAGCAGCTTCATAATTGTCAAATTCCTGCAAATTTCTCGTTCCGGATACTGACGTAAGTGTCATTGCTTCAGCCCTTTTTTGCTGCATACCAGTTTTGTTAACGGTAGCGGCCAGCCTGCTGTTATAGCTTACCCCACGGTAATAGTCTTCAGGCTTGTTAAAATAGGCAGCCAGCCGTTTTGTTTGCTGCTCATGCGCATAACCTGCAAATAGCCTGGATGCCTTTACAGCCTCACCTTTGTAAGTAAGGTAACACAAACAGTCATGATGCAGTTCGTAGTTGCTCAATGCCTCATGGTTAAAAGGGTTAAGGCTGATACACCATGTACCGGTAGACAGCAATACAAATGGTTCTTCATAGCTGTATAAATAAGGGATTAACGCTGCTGAGCTGTCATGCAGGCCAATACCAACTTTTACACCTTCACCAGCAATACCGGCAACATAGTTTCCGGGTTTTATGCCTGGCAATTTTTTATCAATCCCTTCCGTGTATACCCAGGCGTGGTAAGCATTGTCCTTAAAATTCCAAAGGTTGGTATGGCAGCCAATGCTTGTAATATCGCTGCTGGTGTTGCCGCTTAGTACAAAACTGCAATATTGCGGCAGGTGCAGCGAGTATTTTATCTTTTCAAATACTGCTGGCCTTTCGTACCTGAGCCTGTACAGTTGCATACCGCTGTTAAGACTGCCCAAAACAGGCGATGCTGTTTGTTTGGCTACCAGGCTTTCGCCCCCATAGCTATCGTAAAATTGCCTCTTTAAATTTTCAGGGTAGGGCTTCAGGTAATTATACAATGGCAGGCAGGGCTGCACCTGTTCATCCAAATGCACAAAGCTGGCGCCATACGCCGAAAAGTTTAAAGCCTTAACAGCAAAGCGTTTATTCTTCACCAACCGGTTAAAACTGCTCTGCAGCCATTGCGTAAGCGCATGCACATCTTCACAGGCAAAGCCATCCTCGTCACTAATCTCCGGTAACTGCTCTTCCTCTTCATACACAACATTATATTGTTCATCAAACAAAAGCAGTTTTTTATTGGTTTTTCCAACATCAAATACGGCAATTACAGGTATGGCAATATTATTTGCATCCCGGCTTTTGTTTGCTATGGCAGCATTGTTGCGTCGCACTCTTGTACTATTCAATAAAAAATCAGCAATATTGTATTATAAATGCTTTGCCTTAAAATATGGTTACAGCCCTGTAGCAATTGCCTTAGCGCCACGTTCTTTTGTTAAACCATTACGTACGCCCAGTGTGCGGTACACGGCCAATGGGTTCAAAGCGCCGCCGGCACGCAGCCTTGCCTCTGCTACCAATGGGCGAACGTCGGTCCTGAAAGCATGCTGCAGCACCTCCTGCGCTGTTACAGTATCATTGTTTTCGCGGGCGCCGGCAAGCGCAGCCTTATCTACCAATAGCGCCTGGGCATAGGTTATCATTATGGCCTCTACTGACTGCAGCAGGTCTTCCAAAGGGTCTTTTACATTATGGCTGGCATCTATCATCCAGCCTAAGCCAGTGGCATGATTCATACCTCTTGCGTCCATCCCTTCCACCAATTCATTAAAAATTAAAAATAACTGGTATGGTTTTATACTGCCCACAGTTAAATCATCATCGCCATATTTACTGTCGTTAAAATGAAAACCGCCCAGTTTACCTTCCATCAGCAACAATGCAACTATCTGTTCAATATTAGCATTAGGCAGGTGGTGGCCAAGGTCAACAAGCGTGTATGCTTTGGGGCCCAGTTTGCTGGCATATAATAAAGATTGCCCCCAGTCGCCCACCGTAGTTGAATAAAAATTGGGCTCGTACGCCTTATATTCTATAAACATCTTCCAGTCTGCAGGCAGGGCCTCGTAAATCTGTGCCAGCCCTTCCAGTGTATGCTGGAAAGCATGCCTGAAGTTTAACTGCCCGGGGAAACATGAGCCATCGCTCAGCCAAACAGTTAACGATTTAGAACCCAGCTCTATGCCATATTTTATAACCTCAATATTGTGATCAACAGCCTGCTTACGTATGGCCGGGTTTACGTTTTGCAGAGAGCCGTATTTGTAAGTGTACTGCTGGCCTGCCTGGTCCTGGAAGGTGTTTGAATTCATAGCGTCAAACTTTAATCCATAATGTGCAGCCATTGCCTTTATATGCGCTGCGTCGGCAGGTATATCCCATGGTATATGCAGGCTTATTGCACCGCTGCTGGTATTAAGTGCGTGTAACAGGCCGATATCTTCTATCTTTTCTTCCAGGTTACGGGGTTCTCCTCCCCCGCTGAACCTGCCGAACCGGGTACCACCGGTGCCTAAAGCCCAACTCGGTATTGCCACCTGGAAGGCAATGAGCTTTTCAATTACCTGTTCTGCATTGCTTATTTCCCCTTTTGCAAACTCAACCAGGCGGCGGTGCCTGGCAAGCTGGTTTTCATTTTGCTCACCAATAATACTTTTTTCAATATGCATACAATCGCTTCAATTTTTTAAATACCTGCGCTTAAAGTTAATCAAAAGCGCATATCATGTTTACAGGCAGGTTGTTATTGCTTACGCAAACATTCTGGCAAAGTTGCTCAAATGTAAAAAGATGACGCGTTTCAACTGTTATGATGTGTCCTGAAAACAATTACCGCTTCTATTTTACCTTATACATAAAAAATGTGGCTGTTTATTACAGAGTATTTATATTTCACAACCAAAACATGCACTATGAGGTTATCATTCCTGCTGCTGGCAGCTTTTTTACCTGTTTTCTTATTGGCGCAAACCCCATCGTATGGCGGCAAGCTTAAACCTGAACAGGCAAATATGGACATTCAGCATTATACCATTGCCCTTACCGTAGATATACCCAGTAAAAGTATTGCCGGCTTTACCGAAATAAACCTGCTTTTAAAGCAACCGGCAACGGATATTCTTTTTGATCTTATGGACTCATTGAAAGTGGAAAAGGTATGGGTAAACGGCAAACCTGCAGAATTTAGCCACGCAGCCAACTTGCTGCATGTTACCGCACAAAAACCTTTTGCCCAGGGTAGCACTACAGTAAAAGTACAGTACGGCGGACACCCTGTTATAGCTAAGCGGCCGCCGTGGGAAGACGGCTTTACTTTTACACACGATTCCGCAGGTCATCCGTGGATAGCAGTAACGGCAGAAGGCACCGGCGGAAAAATATACTTCCCCTGCAAAGACCATCCTTCTGACGAGCCTGACCATGGTGTTGACATGAAAATAACCGTACCGCAAGGATTGGTAGTGGCCGGCCCGGGCTTGCTGCAAAGCGTGATTACTAAAAAGCACCTGAGCACTTATTACTGGAAAACCAACTATACCATAAACAATTACAGCATACTGTTTAATGTTGGCGATTATACTGTAGTAAAACGCACCTATACCAGCCTTTACGGCGATAAAATACCTATGGAGTTTTATGTATTGAAAATTGACAGCGCTAAAGCGCAACACCACCTTGACCTGTATGAAATAGAGGCGCGTGTAAAAGAAAAATATTTTGGCGAATATCCCTGGGCAAAAGAAAAAATAGGATTGGTCGAAACCCCGCACCTTGGCATGGAGCATCAAACCATGGTAGCATACGGCAACCAGTTCAGGTACACCAAAATAGGCGGCGAAGATTTTGACTGGCTGATGAACCACGAATTTGGCCATGAATGGTGGGGCAACAAGGTTACCGCCAGGGATTGGGCTGATTATTGGATTCATGAAGGAATAGGCAGTTTTGGGGATGCCCTGTACACTTACGATAAAGAAGGCGAAGATGCTTACGAACGCATTTTCCAACGCAGTATTGTAAATATTAAAAACGACAAGCCTGTTGTATTGGGCAAGGATATTGAAGAAGAAGAGGCTTACCACCCCGACATTTACTCAAAAGGCGCTTTTTTTATGCATACACTCAGGTACGTAATGGGAGATTCATTATTTTTTCCTGCATTAAAAAAGCTGGCAACAGACAGCATGTATACTTACAGTAACCTCGCATCCACTGAAGAAGTGCAGCAGTTATTTACCAATGCTTACGGAAAAGACCTTGCACCGCTTTTTCACCTTTACCTGTATACAATAAACAAACTGGAAGTACATATACACGAAGCACCATATAACACTTACACGATAAAATTGGATAATATTGATATGCCGTTGCCGCTTGATATTACCACCAGCAATGGCACCGAAAGAGTGATGGTTGACAAAAAAGGAGTAGTAATAAAAAGCAACACGCTGCCACTGGTTGATACCCGTGTTTTTTATATAAAACGCGTTATTTATGAATAGTTTTTAGAGTGATGACGCGCATACATCCTTTAAAAAAAATTAAAATACAGTTGGTAGTAAAAAGTACGGCAGTAACCCTGTTTGTACTGCTGCCAGCAGCAAGAAAGAGCCTGGTAACCCTACTATGTAATAACAGGTGAATTAATTATATTAATGGTTATTTAATGCAATTAATTATATTTGGCTTAAGATGATTTTTTTAGCCGTAAGCTAATATAGTTTTGTATTAAATTCAATTTATCCGATGGAGCAAAAGGCCAGCCCCGGTTACACAGTTGTAATTGTTGAAGACGACCGCTACATGCGCTCAATATTAAACCATTACCTTGACAGCAAATTTGCGGTAACTGCGTTTGATAATGGCATGGATACATTAAAATACCTGCAGGAAGGGAACATTCCTGATATAATTATTACAGATCTGAATACGCCAAAGCTAAGCGGCATGGAATTGCTTGAGCAAATTAAAGCATCGGGCTTTTTTAAATCAATACCTGTAATGATATTATCAGGGGAAGATAGTACGGAAAAACGGATTAAATGCCTTAATGCCGGCGCTGATGATTATGTAGTAAAGCCGTTTAACCCGGCAGAACTGATGGCCAGGATTAACGTGATATTGCGGCGCTTTGGTAAAACTGTTAGTTTTTAATTTTTGTTATGCCCGTATCTTCAACAGAAAATATTCCGGGAACTATCGCATTAGTTAATGCCGACAGCCATTGTACGGCAATACTTACATCTCTTAATTTTGGGAAAAACACATTGCGCCCATTTAATAATGGCATAGAGATGGCAAATGCCTGGGAGAAGGAAAAATTGAACATTACTGCCATTATTTCACAGGGCGATATTTTAGGGCCAACCGGCATCAGCCTTTCTGAAACGCTGCATGCCAAAAGGAATGACAATATTCCTTTTTTCCTGGTAATTGATTCGCCGGTTCAGCAGCATGTAATGCTAAAAGCCTTACGCAGTGGCGTAACAGATATTTTTATAATGCCGTTAAAAGCCGAAGAGGTATCAGCCCGCATTAATTTTTTACTCACACGCGGCAGGGAACTGGCCGTTAAATATGTACAACAGGAAGAGAAACAATATAAAACCCCTTTTATTAAGCGTGTTTTTGATGTTTTTTTTGCGGGCCTCGCACTGTTATTGCTTTCACCGCTGATACTTATAGTGATAATATTATTAAAGCTTGAGTCAAAAGGCCCGATATTTTATTACTCGCTTCGTGTAGGCACAGGGTACAAGGTGTTTAAATTTTACAAATTCAGGTCAATGTATGTAAATGCAGACCAGCGCCTTAAAGATTTAAAGCATCTTAACCAATATGCTTCTGCGGCCGGCAGCGCGGAAACGGCAGGCAATGCAGCATCGTTTCAGTTATGTGACGACTGCATAGCAAAAGGCACACAATGCCGTTTTCCCCTATATGCCGATAATAATAAATGGTGTGAGAAACAATATAATTTGTCTGGCCTGAAAAAAGGAGGCTCAGCCTTCTTTAAAATAAAAGATGACCCCCGCATAACTAAAGTAGGGCGTATTTTACGCAATACCAGCATTGACGAACTGCCGCAACTGGTAAACGTGGTTATTGGAGATATGAGCATTGTTGGCAACAGGCCGCTGCCGCTATACGAGGCAGAAAAACTAACTACAGACAAATACGCATTGCGTTTTATGGCCCCGGCAGGTATTACGGGTTTATGGCAGGTAGAAAAAAGAGGCGGCAAAGGTGAAATGTCAGAGGAAGAGAGGCTGATGCTTGATAACACTTATGCAAAAAATCATAGCTTTATTAATGATATTAAACTGATTCTGCGAACAATACCTGCCTTGTTCCAAAAAGAAAACGTATAATCAATCCAATATTTCTGCATGAGAACAGTATCCATCCCCGCTAATATTTTAAAGCACTGGCAACTGAACATTGCAGATGCTTCTAATATTGAAAAAATAAGGACAAAGGTTCAATCTCTGCTGAAGGACGAACCTGAAGTTTCCATAGTGATACCAGCCTATAACGAAGAAGAAAGCATTATACAAACGCTATCTTCTATCAGCGATAATATCACCAACCGCTCGGTGGAAATAATTGTAGTTGACAATAACAGTAAAGATGCTACCAACAGGCTGGCTACAGAAGCCGGGGTAATATGCATAAGAGAAACCACACAGGGCATTACCCCTGCACGCAACAGGGGCTTAAGCGAAGCAAAAGGAAAATATATATTAAATGCTGATGCTGACTCGATTTACCCGCCCGACTGGATTGAGGAAATGATAAAACCACTGGCCAAAAACGATACCGAGGTTGCCCTTACCTATGGCCGGTTTTCGTTTATACCGGTAGGCAGCACAGGCCGGTTTACTTACTTTTTTTATGAATACATAGCTGAATTCAGCCGCTGGATTAATAAAACTTTCAGGGAAGAGGCAGTGAATGTTTATGGCTTTAATTCTGGTTTTCGCAGGTTGCAGGGCCTCCAGGCCGACAGCTTTAATCATCCGGCAGGCACTAACGAAGACGGCTTTCTGGCGATGAAACTGCGCAACAAGGGCTTCGGTAAACTGTACTGCGTAAAAAAATCAAAAGCCCGTGTCTGGACTACAGACCGACGGCTGCAGATTGATGGAGGATTGTGGAAAGCTACCCAAAAAAGGGTAAAACGGATGATGAGCTAGATTTTGTATAAATACCGGCACTACACCTTCCTTCTTTTTGCTTTTTCCCACGCAGCGCTTTGGCCCTTTTTCATATAGCGGCGTATCCCTGCAATAACCGCGTAATTCATCATACAAAAATAGTACGGTATAAAAAGCAACTTTATTTTCACCTGTCTTTTCTCCATCAGCCACCCAGCCAGCGCCATTACATAAAAAAGCGCCTGGCAGGCAAACAAGCCCATATATAACCTTTCCTGTGTTTGCAAAACAATTATTGCATTCAAAATAAAAGCCAGGATTAACAAAAAGGGCGTTACCGTCCACCGGAGTACGCGGTGGCTTATATATTCAAAAGTGAGTACAAAATGTTTAAAAGGGTTCATAAGGCCTTTAAGCCAGACAATAGACTGTATGCCGCCTGCTGCAATCCGCACTTTTCGCTTTAATTCTTCCGCAATGCTTTCGCTGCCATGCTCAGTAGCGCAAGCAAGCGGTTCATAAGCTATACGGTACCCTTTTGATGCCACCACCAGCGAAATCATAAAATCATCCAATATCGTTTCGGGCGGCACAGGTTGGTATAACGCAGTGCGAATGCTGAACAACTCCCCCGCCGCCCCAACTACCGAATACAATTCTGCATCCCATTTTTTTAGCGTGCTTTCGTATTTCCAGTAAAGGCCCTCCCCGGCCGTTGCATCTGCAACATCATCCGCGTGCACCTTTTTCTCCCCGCTTACACAGCCCACTTTTTCATCTGCATAATGCCGTGCCAGGTACAGCATTGCATCTTCATTTAAAAAAGTATTGGCATCCGTAAATACAGCCACATCGCTGGTAACCTCCTTCATGGCCCTGTGCATAGCAGCAATTTTACCGGCTCTTTCCGGGCTGTGCATTAGCTTTATCTGCGGGTATCTTGCAACAATACCGGGAGTAGCATCGGTGGAGCCATCGGTAACAATAGTAATTGAAAACTTATCAGGCGGGTATTTTAAAGCAAGGGTATTTTTAATTTTTTCCTCCATTATATCTGCTTCATTGTAAGCAGCAATCATTAATGTAAGGCTGGGGGTATAGCTGCCTTTCTCAGCAACTTTTCTTACCCCTTTAAAGGCCCGGCGCAGCTTTATTAAAAAATACATCAAAATACCATACCCGAAAAAGGTATAGAATACTATAAAAATGCTTACCCAAAGGATTATTTTAAAAGCCATAGCCATTATCTTTTTACCCGCCAACCCAGCTCGTTACTGGTAACCTTATGTGTAATATTCCACCAAATAGCCTTACGTAAAGCACCCGCAAAACCCCCTTGTTTATTTTTTAAATACGATAAAATATTACGTGGGGTAACTATTGCAAGAAAATAAACCCAAAAAACCATGTTTTGAAACCCGGATGCGTTACGCCGTATAAACAAAATACGGTTGCGGTTCATAAAGTACTCTTTCAGCATACTGTTTTTACCTACGGAAATAGATTCCTTGTGGTAAATAAGCGCCTGCATATTTACTTCAATTGCATACCCGGCTCTTTTAAAGCGCTCGCACCAATCCATCTCTTCGTAATATAAAAAAAAGTTCTCAGCCATCAATCCTGCTTTGGCAAGAGCTGTTGTGCGAACAAGCATTGCGGCACCATGAGCAAAGGCTGTAGGGCCGGAAGCTTTATCAAACTGGCCGTTGTCTTTCTCATGCAGGCCTATGCAACTGTTGCGGCAGGTAAAAAAATTCATTTTTGTAAAACCTGCATATTGAATTATTTCTTTATCAGTAAAATAATGTATTTTAGGCGACACAATTGCGGTTGACGGATGCTTGTCTAATGTATCAGCCAATGCTTCTACCAGCCCTTGTGTAAATTCAGTATCATTGTTAACCAAAAAAAGGCAATCGCCTTTTGCAGCCTTTATGCCTACATTATTGCCCCCCGCAAAACCGAGGTTAGTTTCAGAACGTATAAACGTAAATTCGGGATAGGCTATCTGCCACCGTGGTACATAATTTTCATTGCTGCCATTGTCAACTACTATCAGTTCAAAAGGAATGTCTATTTTAATGGCAGCAATAGATGCAAAGAGTTCTTCAGTTACACGTGGCTGGTTAAAATTTACCGTAATGATAGATACGAGTTTCATGAGCCGTCAGTTCGTCAAAGGTATTTTTGGAATTTATATGATGTGAAAATATTTAAAATTGGGCACAAACAGGCAAATAGAAGAACAAATATCTGGCTTGCAAAAAACAGTTTCTGAGAATGAGGATATAGAAAAGAAACTGGACGAGCTTATTTTACTGCTTAAAAACAGCGGGATTGACAGTGAAAAGATTAAGCAATATCAAAAAAGATTTAACGATGCGGTGGACAATACGCGAATAGATGCTTATAAAAAGTTAGATAATGAGGCGCTTTCCCGCGAGGAATTGCTGAATGACCTGGGAAAACTGCTTGAAGAAAACCCTGTAAACAGTAAGATAACTAGCAACATAATAAAAAGAAGCGCTACCAAGCGAATAGTGATAGGTGCGATAGGATTAGCTATGATAACGCTGGGGTTTGCTATGATAATTATGCCTGCTCCGCCGTATTTTGAGATGTTTACAGTGTTTTATTTTAGCAACGACGACGGGATAACCTTAATGGACCTAATTTCACTTGTAATAGTTTTATGTGGTGTATATTTATTGGTAATGTCAATAATAAAGCATAAAAAAGGAATTTAGTAATGATAGCTACCCTGAAAAAAATATTGCTGGTTGATGACAGTGCTTTTATGCTGGCCATGCTGGCTAACGCCTTTGAAAAGGAAAGCTTTATTGTTATAAAAGCGGCTTCTGCCACAGAAGCATTAAACATTTTGGAGGCACACCAGCCTGACATTATACTTTCCGACTATGAAATGCCGGTAATGAACGGTTTTGATTTCAGGCAGCAACTGCTTAAAAATCCCGCCACAAGGGATATTCCGTTTGTTTTTTTAACCACGCATAAAGAAAACGAGCTGGTAATGAAAGGGCTGGGGGAACTGCACGCCGTTGATTTTATTACAAAAGATACTCCTTTACCTGTTATCATTTCAAAACTGGACAACCTGCTGTCAACCGTAAGGCAAAAACAGGCACATGCGGTTGAAGAGTTGCGTAAAGCAGCCGAGGCTATTAACGTAAAATCAATACCCCTGAAAAGCCCCGCTTTTAAAAATTTTGAAATTGGTTTTTGGCATGAACCTTATCATGGGTACCCGGGCGGCGACTTTATTGATTTTATAAAAGTGAATGACCGTTATACTTATATAATTCTCGGCGATGTAATGGGCAAAAAATGGATAGCATGGTTTTTTACCTTTAGCTACCTGAGCTATATACGGGCAACAGTACGTTTTTTAGTATCTGACGAAAAAGTGGAGCCTGCCCTTATTTTACAAAAAATAAACCAGGCTATTTGTAAAGACGAAGTATTAAAAGATGTGCTTGCCGGGCTGTCGCTCCTGCTTATTGACGAGCAAAGTAATATAGTAAAATATGCCGGGGCAGGCGACGTACCCCTGCTGTTTTACAAAGCGGCGAGTGATGAGCTTACTACAGTTAAAACCTCTGGATTGTTGCTGGGCCTTTTTAGTAATGCGGCATACGACTCACATGATATTACAATGGCCAGCGGTGACCGGCTGCTGGTTTTTTCAGACGGGGTGATTGATTTTACAGAAGAAACCGGTAAGCGCAAGAGCGACTATGAGTTATTTAAAAAGAATATTCATCCTTATTTAAAAATGGACAGGAGCTTTGCTGTTATACGTGGTTACCTGCAGGGGCTGCTTACTGGGGGGAAACAGGCCGATGATGCAAGTGTTATATCAATATATAAAAAATAGCCGAACATGATTTTGGACACTAAAAAAACAGGGGTACTGCCTGTATCAAGAATTACTTACCAGGATGCTAACCTTGAAATAGCCGATCAATTTAAAAAAGAACTGTTGGCCCTTATAGATGAGGGTAACCCGAAAGTTATACTGAACTTTGAAACAGTAACCTATATTGACAGTTCATTTCTTGGAGCAATGGTTGCCGCGCTGAAACATGCAATGAGCATAAATGGAGATATTTACCTGGTTGGTTTGCGAAAAGATATTCATAACATGATGCAACTGATACGGATGGATAAAGTATTTAAAATTTATACCCACGCAGAAGATGTTGCTTAGCCTGTTCATAAATTTTGCTGACTATGCAATTTATTTTTAACCACAGTGCAGCACATATCCGCCCTCTTTTGCTGGGGATAGAGCAGCATATAAAAAAGGAAGTGACCGCCTGCACGGACGATATTGATCAATTGCTAAACAGGTGTAAGTTTATTATTACGGAACTATGCACCAATGCCATTAAACATTCAGGCGAAACCAAAAGTGTACTGCATGTATATAAGCATAATAGCGAATTAATCATTAAAAGGTCTGATACGGGCAAGCCATTTTCTGCCATATTCAACAACAACCGTATATCTTTCCCGCTGACTACCACGATGAACATGCTTACATTGATGGAAGATGACATTAACAGGCTGGCCATGCAACCGCTTGATAATTACAGCGCCATGTTTTACACTGAGCAAAAAGAAAGTAGTGAAGATTTTACCGGGCAAAAAATTAACGAGCATTTTGGCCTTATAATTATATGCCTTTCCGCCAGCAGGTTTGTTTATACATATAACCCGGATGATGGCAGTAACACCTATACAGTTTCAATACGCCTCACTTAAATATTTGAATTGATTTGTACGTCAATTTCATCCAGCACCCTTGCATCTACCCGGGTGTTAAATTTTCTGGCATACAGTTTTCCTGATGCCAGTAACTTTGGTAAATCATCTGTTGTAAAGGTTTTGGGGCTGGCCTTTTTTTCACTCCAGTCAATATACCTAAGGTTATTATTTACCATAGCGCCCCTGTAAGGAGAATTGTATAAAATAGTTTGAAAAAACAATTCATCCGGTGCCCACGAAAACTTAAAAAAATGTACAATGCGCGGGTGTGTTTTAATATACCGCAGAATATATTTTACAAGTTCAGGAGCAATACTAAACCATTGTGAGCGGCCTACGGCCTGCAGCCTGTAAGGCATCTTCCTTTCCGGCAATAACTTATTCATCCATTTTTCAGCAGCATACCTGCCTGCAAACGGGTAATTAGCAAGATGGTATTTTGTTATCCTGGGTATGGCTTCAGTCCACACTTCATTTACGGGATAAAATTCCATAAAGGCTTTGCCCGGGTTTTGCGTAAAAAACGCCTGAACAGATTGAGAGGTTTGCAATGGGTAATCCTGACCGCTAAGCAGGTTAATATAGCCATACTCTTTGCCGGATGCCATAATTTCCTCAAAGCCGTTAATCGTAGCTTGTACAATGCTAAATGCCCCCCAATATACTTTAACCCGCCTGTTTATAAAAAATATGCCGGGCCTTGATTGCAGGGGGGCAAAGCTTTTAACAGGTGTCTTCAAATCTACGTGAATATAAATATCAGCTTCTTTGTGGGTAATGCGGCTGATTAGCCGTTCCAGCTG
The DNA here is from genome assembly GCA_035547455.1 of Chitinophagaceae bacterium. Lineage (GTDB taxonomy): Bacteria > Bacteroidota > Bacteroidia > Chitinophagales > Chitinophagaceae > JABDFW01. Next base: position 1,476 of record DASZUX010000390.1, on the reverse strand, counting down.
ATCGTTATAAACATGGGTAAGTAACAGGTGAGCAATGCGCATATTGGATTAACTTACGTTTAAAAATAGCACAAAAGAAGCTTATATGTAAACAAGTTTGCAGAAAATAATTGATATTAGCACTTAAGGCGGTTAGTAACATATTAAGGTCGTTTAAGAAATCCAATATGAAACACAGGTTTGAGGTATTAGACATCTTTCGTGGCATTTTTGCCAGCATGGTTGTGTTCTTCCACATGAGTTTCTTTACCAGTTCGCCAATATTAAAAAACAACCTGGTTCTGAACAGTGATTTGTGTGTTGATTTTTTCTTTGTGCTCAGCGGTTTTGTAATTACGTACTCTTACCAGAAAATTTCAGCTTCATCTCAATTGGGTTCCTTTCTTAAAAAAAGATTTTTCCGGCTGTACCCCCTGCATTTAATAATGCTGTTTGTTTTTGTTGGCATGGAATTTACGAAGCAATCCCTTTCAAGTTATATCCAGGTTAACCAGTTAAATAATGCCAATAATAACGTGCTTACTTTTTTCTCAAATCTCTTTTTACTTCACTCCGTAAAATTACCAGGTGTTACAGACGTTAGCTGGAATATACCAAGCTGGTCAATAAGCGCCGAAGTGCTATGTTATATATTATTTGGCATTGTTGCACTGGGCATAAACAAAGTAGGTGTATATAAAGCAAGAAACCTGGTTTTTGGCGGCATAGCTCTTACAGCATTACTTATTTTTTATAGTATACGCGGCGACTTTAACCTTGCCCGCACTTTTGACTATGGTTTTTTGCGTGCCTGGGTTGGTTTTTTTACCGGCGCTGTTTGCTTTAATGTGTTTAGCAATACGAGAGATAAAATGCTGCCGGTTGCCGGTGGAGTATTTACATTTTTTGAAGTAATACTGGTATTGGCCATGATTGTTATGGCTTATTATGGGGACTATTTAAAACCATGGGGTATAATATATGAAGCTCTTTTCTTTTGCTCCATATACATATTTGCTTTTGAAAAGGGGTTCTTGTCAAAACTGTTAAAAAAGTCGGTTATATTGCAAAAAATAGGTACATATTCATATTCCATATATATGACGCATGCTTTTCTGTTAAGCATTTTCAATATTATATTTTTCCGAATAATTAAAATGCCGCCCGGTGCATACAGTTATATGTTTGTGGTTAACTATGCGCTAATCTATTTTGTATCGCAGTGGAGCTATAAAAATATTGAGTTGCGTTTCCAGCTAAAAAAGAAAAAAACAGCAGCCGGCGTATACTCCCCCGGCATTTAATAAGCCCTGCAACTATTTAACGCTACCTGGTAACACCGCGGCGAAATACTTTTTGCCAGTAAGGCTTTACCAGCCATATAAACTCAATATAACCAAGCCGGTACACATCAGGAAACTTAAAGGGCTGGTATTTTATTAATGCGCGGTAGCCTATAATGGTGCCGATAAGAATAGGTATAAAGGTAGTAATGGC
>DASZUX010000389.1:0-8698 GCA_035547455.1 Chitinophagaceae bacterium | reverse complement strand
TACTGTCTTTAGCCGGGGTGGGTATATCCACTTCGGCTACCATGCCGGGCAGTAATTTTTTGTCATCATTAAACACGTCCATTTCAACATGCTCTGCTCTTAAACGTGTGTCCAATGCACCTGCAAGGCGGGTAATTTTTGCCGTAAATTTAGCATTGGGCACGGCACGTACACTAAACGTAATCTCACTCTGGTGAGTAAGAAAATTAGTATATGCTTCCGGTACAGATACAATAAGCCTTAACCTTTTCTGTTCCTGAAGGGTAAACATCGGGAATTCAGAACCTTTACCCGATGGCCCTACATAGGCGCCTGTATTAACATTGCGTGCGGATATTACACCGCTGAAGGGCGCCCGTACCTGCAGGTAACTGCGGGTGTCGGCAATTTCCTGGTATAATGCTTTGGCAGCTTCAAGCTGTGCATAATCGGCATTCTTTTTTGCCAGCGCCTGGTCAAGATCGTTTTGAGAAATGGTACCCGGCGTCTGGCTGGTTTCATACAGCCTGTCGTAATTGGCCTTACTGGCAATATACAATGCTTCCTGCGCCTTAAGCCTTGATTGCGCGGCAGCAAGCTGTGAGTTTAATTCCGGCGCTTCCATTTCGGCCAGTAGCTGGCCCTGCGATACTTCGGAGCCAACATCGGCATACAATTTTTTTACAAAGCTGTTATTCTTGGCGTATATATCCACCTGCTGGTAAGCTGTTAGTTCGCCGGGTAATTCAAGCTTTGCATCAAGCTTGCCTTTTTGCAATAAAAAAGCCTGGTGCACTACGGGCACAGCAGCGCTGTCCTGTGTTTTTTGTATATCATTGCCATTACTGCCTGAGCAACTGCTTAACCACAATGCAATAACGGAAGACAGCGCCAACGAACCCGTAAATAATTTATTTGTTGTGATGTTCATACAATGAAGGAATATAATGTGTGCTTTCTTTATCTTCAGGATCAAGCGATACAGACCTGGTACCTGTTTTACGCTGCACCCAGGCAAATACCATGGGCAAAATAAACAATGCAGCAAATGTAGAAGCAATAAGGCCGCCTATTACTGCCCGCCCAAGTGGCGCTGCCTGGTCGCCCGCTTCACCAATGCCAATGGCCATCGGTATCATGCCTACTACCATGGCAATACTTGTCATCAATATCGGGCGCATACGTAAAGCAGCCGCTTCTCTTGCTGCTTCCATCGCATTACCGCTATGCCTGCGCAAATGCTCTGCGTTAGTAATAAGTAAAACCGCGTTGGCTATTGACACGCCAACTGACATGATGATGCCCATGTATGATTGCAGGTTAAGCGTGCTGCCTGTTAACTTTAATATAAACAGTGAGCCCGCCAGCACTGCCGGCACTGTTGACAATACCACCAGTGATACCTTGAACGACTGGAAGTTTGCAGCCAGCATTAAAAATATAACTATTACAGCCGTTAACAAACCTGTTTGCAGGCTGTCCAGAGTTTCCGTAAGTGTTTGCGTCAGGCCTTTAACTTCTATGGTTAAGCCACGGGGAAGTTTACCCAGCAATGTAACAGCCTTGTTTACATCCGTTGCAGCTGTACCAAGGTCTATTTTGTAGAGATTAGCCGTAACAGACAGTTCCGGCACATTGCCCAGGTTATCATTCTGGCCGTTAATGGTATCTGGTTTTATTGTGGCTACATCATTTAATACAGGTCTCGGAGCATTGCTTAAAACCGGTATTTCGCCAATTTCATTAACACTGTTCATCTGGTTTTCAGGTATCTCTACCTGCACAGCGTAGCTCAATCCGGCCTTTTGGTCAAGCCAAACATTTTTCTCAGTGTATCTTGAAGATGAGGTAGAAGCCACCAGTGAGCGCGAGATGTCAGCAATATTTACACCAAGCTGGGCAGCCCGTATACGGTCAATGTCAATATTGATTGCCGGGTAGTGAATGGGCTCGTCAATCTGTATGTCGCGCAGGTAACTAATCTGCTTCAGCTTTTCTATTACTTTTTTTGCATATTCTTCGTTCTGCTTCTTATTTTTTCCTATCACCTTTACTTCAATCGGCGTGGGTGAGCCTTGCGCCAATACTTTATCTGTCAGTTCAATCGGTTCAAAAGATAACTGCACATCCGGGGCTTCTTCAGCCATTTTTTTTCTAAACCTTTCTTTCAGGTCGTCTAAATTAACTTTATAATCTTCTTTCAATGCCACCTGTAAAACGGCTTCCTGCGGGCCGCTCATAAAAAGGTATATGGGACTGGTAGAAAAAAGCCCCGGGTGCTGGCCTATCATTGCAGAAGTTACTGCAAGGTTTTGATGCCCTACCAATTCATCCAGCACACGCAATGCAGTAAGTGTCCTCTCCTCCGTACGCTCAAGCCGGGTGCCAACAGGCGCCCGAAGCCTTACCTGGAATTGCCCGGAGTTTACTTTGGGCAACACATCGCGCCCCAGCGAGTTAAGCAGCAGTACTACAAGGCCGCCGGCTACCACCAGGTAAATTAATGTTACTGCACCCCTGAAAGGGAAAAGCCTGCCAATAAAACGTAAAAAGCGAAGCCGCAGTTTTTCAAAACGCGTAAGTTTTGACTCGTCCTTTCCTTCAATCAGCATCTTTTTCTGATCCCATGTATCTTCTTCGCCACCGGCTTTTGCCAGGGCTGATGCTGCGTATTCATCTGCATCGCTTTCCCCTTTGCGGTGATGGCCTTTCATAAGCCAGTTAGCCAATATGGGCACAAATGTTTGGGCCAGCAGGTAAGATGTTATCATTGAGAACGCAATGGAAAGGGAAAGCGGGAAGAATAACGCACGCGGAATACCTGCCATGGTAAACGCCGGTGCAAATACCGCGAGGATACAAAACAGGATTAGCAGCTTGGGAAAAGCTATTTCCTTACATGCATCCCAAACAGCCAGTGCCTTTGGCTTACCCATATCAAGATGCTGGTGTATATTTTCGATGGTTACCGTTGATTCATCTACCAGGATACCAATGGCCAGGGCAAGGCCGCTCAGCGTCATAATATTAATGGTTTGATGAAAGAGGTATAAGAACAGTACGCCGGAAATAATAGACGTTGGGATAGTAAGTATCACTATGAGTGCGCCACGTACATCGCCCAAAAACATCAGCACCATCAGGCCCGTAAGAATGGCGCCGATAGCCCCCTCTGACAAAAGGCTTTTTACAGAGTTGATAACATATACCGACTGGTCAAACTCGTAAGACAGTTTTACATCTTCCGGCAGGTTGGCCTGGAATCTTGGAAGTGCTTTTTTAAGACTTTGTACTACTTCCCAGGTAGATGCATCGGCAGATTTTGTTATTGGCAGGTAAATAGAACGCTTGCCATTAACCAATGCATAGCTCACTGTTATATCGGCGCCGTCTTCTATGGTGGCTACGTCTTTAAGGTACACGTTTTGCACGCCCCCGCTAAATATTGGTATATCGCCAAAATCCTTTATATTTTTTATACCGGTGTTGGCAGGAGTAAGGTAATTAAAATCGCCAATTCTTACATTGCCTGCGGGTGTAGGCTGGTTGTTAACGCGTATTGCTGCAACTACCTGGTCGGGCGTAAGATTATGCGAACGCATAAGCTCTGGGTTAACTTTTACCACAACTGTGCGAACGTTACCACCAAAAGGTGCGGGCGCAATCAAGCCCGGTATAGAAGTAAACTGGGAGCGTACATACACATTGGCAAGATCGAGAAGTTCATTGTTTGAGCGTTTGTCGCTGCTTAGCACTAACTGGCCTACCGGCAATGTTGAAGCATCAAACCTAATAATAAATGGCGGGTTACTACCACTTGGAAAAATGGCCTGTGCGCGGTTGCTGAACGCTGTTACTTCCGCCTGGGCCTGTGCCATATTTGTGCCCTCGTAAAAAGTGAGTTTGATTAGGGTAAGGCCCTGAATATTTTTTGTTTCAATGCTCTTAACCCCATCCACAAACAACAGCAGGTTTACATAGGCTTTACCAAAATAGGCTTCCATCTGGTCGGGTGAGAAACCGCCATAAGGATGAGAAAGATATATGACAGGCAAATTAAGATCGGGAAAAATATCAATTTTAATATTACGTACAGCGTTAATGCCAAAGAAAAACAACCCGGCAACCAGTACAAGTACCGAAATTGGCTTTCTAAGTGCACTGCGTATCAATCCCATATAATTCTTTTTTCAGCTATAATTAAAATTCATTTATAAATATCCTGAAATCGCCTGTCGCGGCGGCTTCAAGCAACAGCGCCTCCCATACATTGTTATAAGCAATATCCCTGTCAGTTTCAGCGCGGTTAAGTGCGTACAAAGCCTGCGTAACATCCACTATATTGCTCAGGCCGTTTTTGTACAGCACATTTTTTTGTAGGTAGGCATCGCCAGCTGCTTTAATTTGTATAGGTGCCTCAGTATAGGCCGCAATGGCATTTTTCATCTTTTGGGCTGCAAGGTTAAGCTGGTTGGTAAGCTGCCCGTTTACAAGGTCGTATTCATCCTGTAAGCCTTTTGACTGGTACTGTTGCGCCAGTACCTGCTGCTGCGCGCGCAGGGGGCTTGTAATATTCCATGCTATGCCTATACCAAGCAGGTAGTTGCCGCGTACCGGGTTAATACCATCCCAATAATTATGCGTGAAAGCATTGGGATTAGTTATGCCGTAATTATAATCGAAGCCTGAACCACGACCCTGTACAATACCAAAAGCAGAAAATGTAGGGTATTTAAACGTGTGATAATACTTTGCAGTTGCATTGCTTAACGCAATACGGTTTTGATACAACTGCAGCAAAGGGTGCGTTGACGGAATGGCTTTTACAGCATCAACTGCTGCTGCAGGTATGCGTGTTAAAAAAACGGTATCCAGTATAAAAGCGGTATCTGTTACACCCATCAATATAGCAAGCTGGTTGCTTTGTTCGTGTTCATAGTCCAATGCGCGTAATAATGTTATTTTGGCGTTTGACACCTCTGCATTGGCCAGGGAGGAATCAACGCCTGCATTTAACCCGTTTTTTACCCTTGCTACTACTACATTGCGTAATGCAGTGGCGCGATGAAGGTTGTTTTGCTGCGAGGCGGTTAGCCTTTGTGCAGCAAGCAGGTTAAGGTATGCGGCGGATACACGCACCTGCTGCTGAAATTTTTCTTGTTCCAGATCGCTTTCATTTAATGAAAGCTGCAACTTGTACACGTTAACCTTTTGCTTTGCTTTGCCAAAAGAATAAAAGTCCCAGTTAATGTTTGCAAGATAGAGCGCCCCAAAAGCAGCATGCCAGTTGCCCGTAGCCAATGCAGGGCCTGATGATGCGGCAGCTCCGCCTTTAAATGCATTAGCGGGGCCGTTGATGCCGTTAATAGTGCCGTAATCGTGCTGGGCAGATAATATAAAATCAGGCAGGGCCTCCTGCCGCGCTTCTTTAACCAGTGCTTTAGCGGAGTTTACATAGTTTGTTTTTGCTTTTACGCTGCCGTAATTGGCAAGGGCCGTTTGCACCGCATCTTTTAAACTAAGTACCTGCGCATGAATGCCGGAAAAACTGGTGCACAAAAAGACTGGTAAACAAATAAAAACGAAAAATTTATTAAACATGCTGATTAAGTGAAATGCAATTGAGCGGCAAAGCTACATTTGCATTTATTATGAATAAAATGAATTAATTTTATAAAATACATTAATTTTATTAAAGATAATGAACTTAGCTATCCACCACTTCAGCCTTGTAAATACGATTGTGCAGGAAGGCACGTTAACCAGGGCTGCTGAAAAACTTCATCTTACACAATCGGCTTTAAGTCACCAGTTAAAAGAGCTTGAAAAAGAACTTGGTATACCGGTTTTTTACCGTAAAGGTAAAAAACTGCAATTGTCCGGCGAGGGGGCAAGATTTTTAAAAAGCGCTCAAAAAATACTTAGTGAACTAACTGTGCTTGAAAACGATATGAATCATTTGAAGAACGGCGAATCAGGCACACTTAAAATAATTACACAATGCTACACCGCCTACCACTGGTTGCCGGGTATAATAAAAAACTACAAGAAAATTTCTCCGGGGGTTGATATTCATATTTTGTCAGCAGCCACCTACCTGCCGCTTGAATACCTTGTAAAGGGCGAACTAGATATTGCCATTATACGCAATAAAATGAGCAACCCGGTTATTAATTATGAACCCTTGTTTGAAGATCAGTTGTTTGTAATTGTGTCAACCGAACACCCGCTTGCACGCAAGCGCAATATTAAAATTACTGATTTTGAGGGTGAGGAACTATTTTTTGCCTATAATGACCCTGCTACCGGTAATGTACCCGTTATTGAAACACTGCTTAAGCAAAACCAGGTAAAACCCAAACATATACACCGTATACATTATACCGATGCTATTATAGAACTGGTAAATGCAAACCTTGGTGTAAGTGTGCTTGCAGACTGGATTGTACAGCCTTACCTTGAAACAAAAGATATACGCGCAATAAAATTGCCGCCGGAAGTATCAAAGCGTACATGGTATGCAGCAACCTGCAGGCAAACACCCGCCATAAATAATTTTCTCGCCTGCTTAAAACAACATTTTACCAGTCTGCGCCGCACGCTGGACGAGAAAGAAAACCAGCAACAGGCAAACATGCAGCCGGCGCAGGTAAAGGTTGCGTAGTTTTACAACACGCTAAAATTGTGATATATGCATTTTGAAGAATTTACCGGCAGCATTAACAATGATATGCCACCCGCAGTCCTGCCCCTATACCTTATTGCCCTTTGGTATGATGCCAAAGGCGACTGGCATAAAGCGCACAGCAGCATAGACAGTGAAAGCAATAAAAACTGCTGCTGGGTGCATGCGTACCTTCATCGCAAAGAAGGTGATATTTGGAATGCCGATTATTGGTATAACCGGGCAGAAAAAAAACGCCCTTCCATTTCCCTTGAACAAGAATGGGAAAATATAGCCAGGGCATTACTGTAGCCCTTTTACTTTTCGGCGGCGGCAGGAGGCTGTTCTGAGGGAACAACGGGTTTAAAAGTCCCTTTGCACTGCGACAGCAGCATAATAAAGGCAAAAACTACTGCAAATGCAAAAATGGCCGTGGCCGTAAATTTTTTGGAATCTCCCTCTTGTTCAAATTCATGTGAAGACATAGCCGCTTGGTTTAAGTTATTTTACTGCACTAAAGTATAAAAATCTTACATAAATAAATACTGTTTAATGCATTACAAGCAATATTTTTTTTGTCATCCTAATTAAATTGTTACATTTAATGATAGACAAGTAATATTAAAAACTGACTGTTGTATTGAAAAGATAAGGTTGCTGCTATAAGTGTTTTCACCCCGCCCGCTTCTTTTCCACGCAATGGTTCTCTTTCAAAGCAAGAATTTTACTTAAACGGTAAAATGAAATACATGAAACAAAAATTTCATTTCCTCGTATTTGTTTGCGTGGGGTTTTGGAGTTACACCCTGGCGCAGCCTGTGGTGGCGCTGCAACCAAGTGGTAATGATTCTGCTACTACCCTGTTTTATAAATCAATTAGTGCAAACTCGCACTTGTACAATGGAACGGAGTATATAATGTACGACCAGCACATACAGGGCGACCCCTATTTTTTAGCCCAGGCCACTAATGGTAACGTTTATTACGATGGTACGCTATATAAAGATGTGCAAATGCTGTACGAACTTACTACGGGCAACGTGGTAGTGCGGCAGCATGATAATGGCGTGCTTATTTGCCTTATTAAACAAAAAGTGAAATATTTTAACCTGTTTAACCATACGTTTATACATGTAGAACCCGACAGTGGGAATACTGTTATTACTGATGACTTTTATGACCAGGTATATAAGGGTAAAACCGAAGTATATATAAAACGGCAAAAGATTTTATATGAGGACCCTTCAACTTATGCGAGGAGTTTTATACAAAACGATAAGTATTTTATCTATAAAAACAATATATGGCACCAGGTAAGCAGCCAGGGGGATATATTAAGTCTTTTTAAAGAGCATAAAAAAGAAATAGCAAAATACCTGCGGCAAAATAAAATTAAATACAAGAAAGACCATGAAAGGGCCATGATTAAAATGGCAGAATACTACGATAACTTAACGCATTAAAAAATGCATTGTATGCGCCATTATCTGCTTACCTTAATAACCATTGTTTTAACCTGTACAGCCTACTGCCAAAATGAAAAAACGATTACGGGTAATTTTGCCGGCGTGCCCTTTAGCCAGTTTGTGCAGGAGGTGGAAACACAGACAGGCTACCGGTTTTATTACGATGCCACCCAAACAGACACCCTTAAAATTACCTATCGCGGGGATAGAATACCGCTGGGGGCTGCGCTTGAGGAAATACTTACACCACTTAATTTACGGTACGGCATTGATGGAGAGGGGCATGTTTTTATTACAAAAAATGCCCAAATTTATACCACCCTGCCACCGGGCTTTTTCGGCAGGCAAAAAGCTGCTGACACTGCAACTTTTGTTGTAGCTGAACCGGAAGAAACCGAAGAAGACAAAGCAAAAAATAAGCTAAAGGCATCACTGGAAAACAAGCTGTTTGAGGTTGGTGTTAAAACTAACAGTATAGGCCAGGGCAACGCCACAATTGCCGGGTATGTAAGGGACGAAAAAACAGGCGAGCCCATAATAGGCGCCAATATAACTGCTGAAAATAAAAAAACAGGTACCATAACAGACC
>DASZUX010000388.1:0-1521 GCA_035547455.1 Chitinophagaceae bacterium | reverse complement strand
CTGGTAAGGGTGCAGGATAATATTGCACGGAAGAATAAAACGGCGTTCTGGAACCTTTATTATTCCATGGGAGGAGAGAATAGCATTGCTAATTGGGTTGAAGGCGATACCACCTATGCTTATAAGGATTACCTGCATGTTAACCCGAAAGGAGCTGAAAAAATTGCGGGTATTTTTCTTGATAAACTACTGCATTCTCAAAATAATTAAACCTGCGGTTAACAGTTGCACACTTATATGAATATAAGCCTCAATAAATTTTTGCACGAACTTAGCTACGATAAAAAAGCCCCGCTGCTGTTTAACAGCTCGTTCTTTTTAATATTTTTTGCCTTATTCCTGCTGGTGTACGTGGCCCTGCAGAAAAAAACAACATTGCGACTGTATTTTTTAACCCTGTTTTCCCTATACTTTTTTTACAAAGCTTCAGGCTGGTATGTAGCACTTATATTAATAGCCGCCGTGGTTGATTATAACCTTAGCCACCTTATTTATAAACAGCAAAACAAGCGCAACAAAAACCTGCTTTTAATAGTAAGCGTTACACTTAACCTTGGGCTGCTTTTCTATTTTAAATACACCAATTTTTTTATTGACATTGCTAACTCCGTTTCATCGGCTCATTTTAAGCCGTTAAGCCTGGTTTTACCGGTGGGCATTTCATTTTATACGTTTGAAAACCTGAGTTATACCGTAGATGTTTACCGCGGTACTTTTAAACCGGTAAAGCGCTTTATTGATTACCTGTTCTTTCTTTCGTTTTTTCCCAAATTAATGATGGGCCCCATAGTGCGTGCCGCAGATTTTATACCGCAGATAAATAAAGAACCGTTTGTGGATAGCCAGCGCCTTGGCGAAGGATTGTACCTGCTATGCTCCGGCATTATTAAAAAAATGGTGATAAGCGATTTTCTTACAGCCAACTATGTGTCCTACATTTTTGATGACCCGTCAAAACATACAGGTATTGAATGCCTTTTTGCGGTTTATGCGTATGCCATGGTAATTTACTGCGATTTTTCAGGATATTCTGATATGGCCCGGGGCATTGCAAAATGGATAGGCTTTGAAATTAACCTCAATTTTATGTCGCCATACCAATCATCCAGTATTACTGAATTCTGGCGGCGGTGGCACATATCGCTGTCAACCTGGCTGAGAGATTACCTGTACATACCACTGGGCGGTAACCGCAAGGGTAAGTTTAATACGTACCGTAACCTTTTCATCACCATGCTGCTGGGCGGCCTGTGGCATGGCGCAAGCTGGAATTTTATTTTTTGGGGCGGCCTGCATGGTGCGGCACTGGCAATTGATAAATGGCGGATGACAATGGCTAAAAAAATAAAACCTGCCTTTACGTTGCCGAAAGGGTTTGGCAAGGCGTTAGGCATTATTATAACTTTTCACTTTGTTTGCTTTTGCTGGATATTTTTTAAATGTGAAACTTTTGAAAAAAGCTGGGTAATGATTGGCGAGATATTTGGCAATTTCAGACCGGATGTAGCAGGGGCACTGCTT
>DASZUX010000387.1:0-2406 GCA_035547455.1 Chitinophagaceae bacterium | reverse complement strand
AACAACCCCGAAGCGCTCGATCAGAAATCCATTTTGCACATTTTCACTTGATTCTTTCCAAAAAATATCCCTCTGTGATATCAAAAAATGGAAATATAGACTTAAAGCATAGCCTTCAGCCATTTTAATGCGTCACCCCTGTAAATACCCATTGATTTTGTTTCTTTTTGTTTTGATTGATGTAGCTTTATCTCAATCCCCGTATTTTTATCCTACCAGAAACTTGCTTTTGGGCAGGAAACTCAAGCATTTTACTACCAGGTAAGTGCATATAAATGATACCACCGCAATAAGCGGCACCTTTATAGCAGCACTGGCAAAATAAGGGTTTATGTATGGGTACAGCGAATCAAGCACCATAATATGCGCAAGGTATATACCGTAGCTTTTGGCTGAAATATCATTTACAAGCTTAACAAATGCTGAAGAGTTGTTACGGGCTGTTATATTTTTAAACAATAAAAATATGCCCGCAGTCATCATAGCAACATTTATGCTTTCAAATGCCCAGGTAAGTTCAAGTTGCTCAACAGTATTTTTCTGCGGCAGCAGGTATATAAAACCGCCTGCTGTAATAGCGTAGCCGGCCATAATAAGCACTATGGCAATAATATACTGGCCGGGCCGGGGCCGCATATAAAAACGCTTTATATAGTTGGCTAAAATAACATACCCTAAAAATCCTGAGAAATAATATAACAGGGGCGTTTTGTTCCAATAACACTCACCAAGCACCGCAGGGTACAACAGGTGTATATAAGGCAGACTCATGGCAACTGCCCATAAGGCAAGGTATAATTGCATGCCGGAGCGGGTTGCTGTTTGCACCCATTGCGATATTAACGGTGCAAACAGGTAAATACCCAGCAGCATGTAAACATACCAAAGGTGGCCTATATCAGTGCCATAGTTTACCGGTATTTTAAGAATGTTGGTAACAGCATTTTGCAGGCTTGCCGCGCCTGTGCAGTATTGATAAACAGCATATAAAACACACCATATTAAGAAGGGGATGGCCACCCTTTTGAAACGTTTTTTTAAAAATGTCCCGGTATCGTTAACCGGGAAAAGAAAAAAGCCTGAAAGCATTACAAACAGGGGGACACATACCCTAAACAGTGAATTATACCATCCCACCCACCATGCATCGCTTGTATGAAGTACTGTGCCCTGCGGCGAAATATAATAAAACTCGCCGGTATGTATTTGCAATACCATGTAGCAGGCTATAATTCTTAATATATCAAGGCCAAAGTTCCGGTTGCTTTGTATGCTGTTCATGCCTACGAATATAGGTACATAATGGCATGCATTTTCCTATGCGCCTGGTTTCATCCCGGCAAATAATTTGGCAATCATCATGGAAATAATAAAGGCATTGCTTGTTTCCACATAGCCGGAAAGAAACACCTTGCACCTGCCAGGTATTTCTGCCTCAAATTCCAGGCAGCTCGAAACAGCCTCACAGGTAAGCCTGTTAATTTGCCGCTTTTTGTAATTCATAATGTTCTCCTTCGTCGTCAAGTACAGCTTTAATAACTTTACCGTTTGCATCCCTTATAAATTCAATATCTGTATCCATTACTTTTAAGTAAAAATGGTGATCATTGGTTGCGTACAGGGTTGTTTTTGGCAACCCCACCGTGGGTGAAGTAACTTTTAAATGCCCGTTTTCCACGGTAACAATTGCCTTAAGGCGCCCTGTATAAATACCCGCATATTGCTGTAATATGGTTGTGGGCAATTTAACGTTCGGCCGGTAAGGTATATACCGCTCCCAATACCAGGGAATGATTACGCCGGTAAGCTTTTCAACCAGCTCTTTAAAAATGCTTTCTGCGTTGGAACTGTTGCTTAGAATAACCAGGGCGTCCCGGTGGCCGGGGAAACCTATAACATAATGCATCCAGCCGTCTATATGGCCTTCTTTAAAAAAGGCTTTCCCATAATTGGTATTAAAAAGCCCCCACCCCAACCCGTAGCTAAGGCCTATCGCCCGGTTGTCCGCAGCGCGGCTGGTATCATCCGGGAAGGCCTGCTGCGAGCCAGTAATAGCAATTTGTGGTGACAGCATATTATACAGGCTTGTTGCCGACAAGTTTTTTCCCTTTAACACGGCAGCCATAAAACGGGTATAATCTGCCACTGTTGTTTCCATTGACCCTGCAGCATAAGCATCGTTAAAACGCCGGCGCGCAAGCGTATCCTCATTCGAGTCATGCCCGGTCGCATAATCAGTTTCAAATCGTGGCTGCCAGGTAAAATCAGTGCGCGTCATACCAAAAGGCCTAAATATCCGCTGGCGGGCAAGATGGGCAAGTGAATCACCGGTAACAGCTTCCACGACCAATTGCAGCAGCATAATTCCTTCCCCTGAATAAGAATAACGGGTGCCCGGGGTAAATT
>DASZUX010000386.1:0-12385 GCA_035547455.1 Chitinophagaceae bacterium | reverse complement strand
AATGCCCGCCATTTTGCTTGTAATATTTGTACTTATTTACATAGCAAGGCGAAAGCATTATAAGGATGGTTACGCAGCATCAAAAGTTGTGTTAGATCCCGTTGCAGAATTATAGAATTAATCTTAATATTTTTCACATGTCTCAAAACAGAAGAACCGCATTAAAAAACTTAGTGGCAGGCTCGGCGGCACTGGCAATGGTGCCTTCGCTTGCCGGTGCTAAACCAAAAAAAAACAAACCATTGAAACTAAAAGGCAACATTAACCACTCTGTATGCGCATGGACATACAGCTTCCTTTCCATTGAAGAGCTTTGTAAAGTTGTAAAAGAAATCGGCTTTGGCGCTATTGACCTTGTAGGTCCAAAAGACTGGCCAACATTACAGAAATACGGGCTGTACAGCAGCATGTGCTACACTGCGGGTAAAAACAGCCTTACAGAGGGCTGGAACCATACCGAAAACCACGCGGAACTTATAAAAGATTTTACCGACGTTATACCCACAATACCGCAAAATGGTTATAAAGACGTGATTACTTTTAGCGGCAGCCGCAAAGGCATGGATGATGAAACCGGTTTAAAAAACTGTGTGGAAGGATTAAAGCAAATTATGCCGCTGGCAGAAAAACATGGCGTTACCGTGCACATGGAATTGCTGAACAGCAAGGTTGACCACCACGATTATATGTGCGATAACAGCAAATGGGGCGTTGAGCTTTGTAAAAGGCTGGGATCGCCCAACTTTAAATTGCTGTATGATATTTACCACATGCAGATTGACGAGGGAGATGTGATAAGAACTATACGCGACAATGTTGCCTATTTTGGTCACTACCATACAGGCGGGGTGCCCGGCAGGCATGAAATTGACGATACCCAGGAGCTTTACTACCCCGCCATTATGAAGGCGATTGTAGCAACTGGTTTTAAAGGCTATGTGGCGCAGGAGTTTATTCCCGCCGCACAAGGCAACGATGCCAAAATAGCCTCGCTTAAAAAAGCGATTGAAATATGCGATGTGTGATTATGGCAAAGAAAGCTGCGATTGATTTAGATACAATCATAAAACTGCTTTGCTTTTACAGGTAAAGCAGTATTTTGTTGTATGCGCTTCGTGCTATTATTTTAGTCCTGTTACCTCTGCCCTTCAAAAAAGATACCCGCTTAACAATTAAATGCTTAAAAATGGCTGACAATGTTTTTGATGCAATTGTAATTGGCTCAGGCATCAGCGGTGGCTGGGCAGCAAAAGAGCTTACTGAAAAAGGTTTAAAAACCCTGATGCTTGAACGCGGGCGGGACATTAAACACATTAAAGATTACGTAAATGCCAATAAAGGCCCCTGGGAGTTTCCGCACAGGCCGCTATACCGCACACAGCAAATGATTAGCGACTACCCAGTGCTCAAACGCGATTACCCGCTGAGCGAAACAAACCTTGACTACTGGGCGGTGGATAAAGAAAGCCCTTACACCGAAATAAAACGCTTTGACTGGTTCAGGGGTTACCATGTAGGCGGCCGTTCACTTATGTGGGGCAGGCAAAGTTACCGCTGGAGCGATTTTGATTTTGAAGCAAACGCTAAAGAAGGCGTAGGGGTTGACTGGCCGGTACGTTATGCAGAAATTGCACCTTGGTATGACCACGCAGAAAAATTTGCGGGCATCAGCGGGTCTATTGAACACTTACCCCAGTTGCCTGACGGGCATTATGTGCCCGCCATGGAAATGACCTGCGTGGAAAAAGATGTAGCAGCCCGTATAAAAGAGCATTACAAAGGCCAGCGCCACATGATAATTGGCCGCAGTGCCAACATTACCATTCCTTATGGCGGCAGGGCGGGTTGCCAGTTCCGTAACAAATGCGCGTTGGGTTGTCCTTTCGGCGGCTATTTCAGCACACAATCCTCTACATTGCCGGCAGCTATGGCAACGGGTAATTTAACAGTACGCCCGTGGAGCATAGTAACCAAAATATTGTACGATAAAGACAAGAAAAGGGCCACCGGCGTTGAAATTCTTGATGCAGAAAATAACCAAACTTATACTTACAACGCTAAAATAATTTTTCTTAATGCTTCTACGTTAAACAGTGCGTGGGTATTAATGCAAAGTGCTACAGATGTATGGCCCGGCGGCCTAGGCAGCAGCAGTGGTGAACTGGGCCATAATATTATGGACCATCACCTTGGCGTTGGAGCTTCAGGTGTTATGGAGGGGTACGAGGACAAATACTATTTCGGCCGCCGTGCCAACGGCATTTATATTCCCCGTTACCGCAACCTGTTTGGTGATAAACGCGATTACCTGCGTGGCTTTGGTTACCAGGGCGGCGGCAGCCGTGGCGGGTATAACCGCTCCGCAGAAGAAGTGTCAATAGGCGTTGATTTAAAAGAAACGCTAACTGAACCCGGTGTTTGGACGATGAACATAGGTGGCTTTGGCGAAACGCTGCCTTACCATGAAAACAGGGTTTATATAGACAAAGAATTATATGGTGATAAGCTTGAACAGTTTAACGACCCCGTAACCGGCAAAGACCTTGGCATGCGCCCGGTACCCGATAAAGCAGGTAAACCCCGTGTTGACAAGTGGGGGCTGCCTGTTTTGGCTATAGATGTAGAGTACAAAGACAACGAAAAGAAAATGCGTGTTGATATGCAGAATGATGCCATTGAGATGCTTACTGCCGCTGGTGTAAAAAATGTTAAAGGCCGCAACGGAGATGGTACCTTAGGCAGGGGTATACACGAAATGGGCAGCGCACGCATGGGCAAAGACCCCAAAACATCTGTGCTTAATAAATGGAACCAGGTGTGGGACGCAACAAACGTGTTTGTAACCGACGGCTCGTTCATGGTGTCGGCAGCATGCGTAAACCCATCGCTTACATACATGGCATTTACAGCAAGGGCTGCAGACTATGCAGTAAGCGAGTTGAAGAAAGGGAATTTGTAACACGTGAAATGTCAAAAGTGAAACGGTTTGGCAGCACGGGCATTTACCAGGCTGATATCAGTAAACGTTTTATCTTATTCACTTTTTGACCTTTCGCTTTTCATACTTTGCTCTTACGATTGACGATTCACATTTCACGAAATACGATTTTCAAAATATAAACAAGCAGAAAATGGCAGACAATAATGTTTTCGACGCAATTGTAGTGGGGTCAGGCATCAGCGGCGGCTGGGCAGCAAAAGAACTTACTGAAAAAGGGCTTAAAACCATTATGCTGGAGCGTGGCATGAACATAGACTCCAGGAAAGATTACACAGAGGCGGTTAAAGAGCCGTGGGACTACCCCCATCGCGGCGAGCGCACCCAAAAAATGATTAAGGAATACCCCGTTTTAAAAAGAGATTACCCGCTGAACGAAAGAAACCTTTCATGGTGGGCAAATGACCAGGAATCTCCTTACACGGAAATAAAACGCTTTGACTGGTTCAGGGGTTACCACGTAGGCGGGCGTTCATTATTATGGGGCCGCCAGAGTTACCGCTGGAGCGATATGTACTTTGAAGAAAATGCCAAAGACGGTATTGCCATTGACTGGCCTGTGCGTTATGCTGACCTTGCGCCATGGTATGAATACGTAGAAAAAATAGCAGGTGTTAGCGGCAGCGTGGAGAACCTGCCGGAACTGCCTGACAGCCATTTTTTACCTGCCATGGAAATGAACTGCGTGGAAAAAGACCTTGCCCCGCGTATTAAACAGCATTTTGCCAACCGAAAAATGATTATTGGCCGCTGCGCCCATGCAACCGTGCCGCTGGACGGCAGGCAATGTATGTACCGCGACAAATGCTGGTTTGGTTGCCCTTTTGGTGGCTATTTCAGTACACAATCTGTAACGCTGCCCCGCGCCATGAAAACAGGCAACCTTACATTAAGGCCCTGGAGTATTGTTACAAAAGTGCTGTATGATAAAGATAAGAAGAAGGCTACCGGTGTGGAAGTGCTGGATGCGCAAACCAACCAAACCTACCAGTACTTTGCTAAAGTAATATTCCTTAACGCCTCTACCTTTAACAGCGCATGGATACTTATGCAGAGCGCTACTGATATTTGGCCTGACGGCCTTGGCAGCAGCAGCGGCGAACTTGGCCACAATGTTATGGACCACCACCTTAACGTGTACGCTGGTGGTATGGTAGAAGGGTATGATGATAAATATTACTATGGCCGCCGCGCTAATGGCATATACATTCCCCGTTACCGCAACTTTTTTGGCGATAAACGTGATTACCTGCGTGGCTTTGGTTACCAGGGCGGCGCCAGCCGTGGCGGATGGGGCAGCAATGCCGGTGCAGAATATTCAATAGGCGCTGATTTTAAAGCTGCCTGCACTGAACCGGGCGAATGGAGCTTCGGCATGGGGGGCTTTGGCGAAACGCTGCCCTACCACGAAAACAGGGTATATATTGACAAAGCAACTTATGCAGAAAAAATAGAGAAAGACCCTCAAACAGGAGTTGAGATAAAAACTTACACGCCAGATAAAAACGGTAAACAACGTACAGATAAATGGGGTTTACCAATATTGGCATTTGATGCAGAATTGAAAGAGAATGAAATGAAGATGCGCAAGGATATGGAAAACGATGCTAAAGAAATGCTGGAAGCCATCGGTGTTAAAAACGTACAAAGCGGCCAAAGCAACCCGTACCTGGGCCGTGGCATACATGAGATGGGTACTGCACGCATGGGTAAAGACCCAAAAACATCTGTGCTTAACAAATGGAACCAGGTGTGGGATGCACAAAATGTGTTTGTAACTGACGGCTCGTTCATGGTATCGGCAGCTTGCCAAAACCCGTCATTAACCTATATGGCGTTTACAGCACGCGCGGCCAACCATGCGGTAGAAGAATTGAAGAAAGGAAATATATAGGCCCCTTCTATCTTTCCCGGTGGGAGAGGAAATTAAAAAGATGGAGCTGAGAGCCATAATTTGATTTGGGGTTAATTATATCCTGGTTGGATTGAGGCATTTTAATAATACTTAACCGGTTCAACAAATCCCTCTCCGGCGGAGAGGGATTTAGGGAGAGGCAATGGGTGATACATTACATATAAACTCCGGTGGTGTTGCGCAAAACACTTATGATGCTATTGTTATAGGTAGCGGCATAAGCGGTGGCTGGGCAGCAAAGGAGTTGTGCGAAAAAGGGCTTAAAACACTGGTGCTGGAGCGCGGCAGGGATGTAAAACATCTAAAAGATTACCCAACCGCCACCATGGCCCCATGGGAATTTAAACACCGTGGCCGCATTACCGCTAAAGATGCAGCGGCCAACCCGCTTATTTCAGAAGCTGCAGGGTATGATGAAAGCACAGAACATTTTTTTATAAAAGACAGCGATCATCCCTACATACAGGAAAAACCTTTTGAATGGATACGAGGCTACCAGGTAGGCGGCAAATCGCTTATATGGGGACGTGCATGTCCCCGGTGGAGCCCTTACGAGTTTATCAACCCGGCCAAATTTGGCTACGGTATAGAATGGCCTATCAGCTACCAGGATGTAGCGCCCTGGTACAGCTACGTGGAAGGTTTTGCCGGTATCTGCGGTAACCCTGATGGACTGGAAGCTATGCCAGACGGTAATTACCTGCCTGCATTTGAATTTAATTGTGTAGAAAAAGAGGTAAAAAAGAGAATAAGCGCTAAATATCCTGACCGTTACATGATACAGGGCCGTTGGGCGCATTTGTCAAAACCAAAAGACATTCACCTGCAACAGGGCAGGGCGCAGTGCCAGGCAAGGGATATGTGTATGCGTGGCTGCCCGTTTGGCGGTTACTTCAGTTCCAATTCATCCACATTGCCGTGGGCTGCAAAAACAGGTAATCTTACCGTAAGACCATTTTCTGTAGTGCATTCCATCATTTACGACGATAAAAAAGGCAAGGCTGTGGGGGTGCGTATTGTTGATACCAATACCAAACAGCAAACAGATTTTTTTGCACGTATCATCTTCAGTAACGCCTCGGCGTTAAACAGCAATCTCCTATTGCTAAACTCTACCTCAAACCGTTTTCCCGATGGCCTTGGCAACGATAACGGCTTACTTGGCAAATACGTATGCTTTCAAAACTACCGTGGCGCAGTAGGCGGCCGTATTGAGGGTTTTCTTGATACTTATTATTATGGGCGCAGGCCGTCTGAAAGCATGATGGCTAACTTCAGGAATATTAAGAAACACGAAATGGACTTTGTTGGCGGCTATATGGCATTTATTGATATAAACCGCGACAGGGGTATACGGAACTCAGAGGAACAGGTTGGCGCCGGCTTTAAGGCTGCCATGAGCGAAGCAGGCGGGTGGAGTATGTATATGTACATGCAGGGTGAAACCATACCCAGGGAGAATAACCGTGTGTACCTGAGCAAAGATAAAAAAGACCAGTGGGGTATCCCGCTGCTTACAATGGACGTTGGCTATGATGATAACGACGAAAAAATGCTGAAAGACTTTTTGACCGAAGGCCAGGCGATGCTGGATGCTGCGGGAGTAAAAGACATTTACACCAACGACAACCATTGGGCGCCCGGCCGGGACATACATGAAATGGGCGGCTGCCGCATGGGCAAAGACCCCAAAACATCTTTGTTAAACGGGTTTAACCAGTTGCACCAGTGCAAGAATGTATTTGTAACAGACGGCGCCTGCATGACCAGTACGGGCAATCAAAGCCCGTCAATATTGTACATGGCATTAACAGCAAGGGCTGCAAACCACGCAGTAGATGCGTTAAAGAAGGGAGAGATATAAAAAAGGCTCCCCAAAGGGAGAAAATGGAGAAGAATGTTCAAGGTATAGAGCAATTAGATTAAGCTTGTTGTACAGACATGGCATTTAAAGTAACATTTAACAGGCTCACAAACCCCCTGCTTTGGGAGGCCCGCGCGGATAAACCGCTCGGCAGGGGGATTTAGGAAAGCCGCAATGTTTTTTATGGGCGATACATTACATATCAATTCAGGCGGTGTTACACAAAACACTTACGATGCTATTGTAATTGGCAGCGGTATAAGCGGCGGCTGGGCGGCAAAGGAACTTTGCGACCATGGCATAAAAACACTTATGCTTGAACGCGGCAAAAACGTGGTACATCTTAAAGATTATCCTACGGCTACCAAAAACCCCTGGGACTTTCCACATCGTGGTCAAATACCGCTGGAGATGACAAAAGATAACCCGGTGGTAAGCCGGTGTTATGCTTTTAGCGAAGCCTCCCAGCACTTTTTTGTAAAAGATACTCAACACCCCTACGTGCAGGAGAAACCTTTTGACTGGATTCGTGGTTACCAGGTAGGCGGTAAATCGTTGCTGTGGGCAAGGCAAACCCAGCGATGGAGCAAGTTTGATTTTGAAGGGCCCGCACGCGATGGGTTTGGAGACTGGCCGATAAGGTATGAAGATATTGCCCCATGGTATAGCCATGTTGAGTTGTTTGCAGGTATAAGCGGCAATAAGGACGGTGTTGAGACCTTGCCTGACGGCGAGTTTTTGCCTCCATGGGAAATGAATTGTCCTGAAAAAGAAGTGCAGCAAAAAATAATGGCTGGGTTTAAAAACCGTTACGTAGTACAGGGGCGCTGCGCACACCTGACACAGCCAAAGGAAATTCATATACAACAAGGCCGCAACCAGTGCCAGGCAAGAAGCCTGTGCGAACGCGGCTGCCCTTTTGGGGGATATTTTAGCTCCAATGCCTCCACGCTGCCATGGGCGCTTAAAACAGGCAATCTTACTATTCAGCCCAACTCAGTGGTACATTCCATCATTTACGATGAACAAAAAGGCCGTGCCACCGGGGTACGGGTAATAGATGCTGAAACAAAAAAATCAACTGATTATTTTGCCAGGATAATTTTTGTAAATGCAGCTTGCCTCAATTCAAATCTTATCCTCCTCAACTCCACTTCCAAACGCTTCCCCAACGGCCTGGGGAATGACCATGGTGTGCTGGGCAAGTATATTGCATTCCATAATTACAGGGGCACTTTATTTGCCTCTTACGACGGGCCTGCCGATAAATATTATTACGGAAGAAGACCTACACAACCCATGATGCCCAACTTCCGCAATGTGTATAAACAGGAAACCGATTTCCTCCGTGGGTATATGACTTTTTACAGCGTATTCAGGGAGAGGGCCTACCCCAAAGAAGGAGAAGATGAGCTGGGCGCTTCATTTAAAAACACTATTGATGAGGCAGGCGATTGGTACATATCAATGATGATGCAGGGTGAAACGGTACCAAAAGAAACAAACCATGTGCGGCTTAGCCCCGATAAAAAAGATGAGTGGGGTATTCCGCAGCTTATTACTTCAGTTGACTATGATGACAATGATGTAAAACTGATGAAAGACTTTTTAACGCAGGGCGCTGAAATGCTGGAAAAGGCGGGCTGTAAAAATATAAGTCAGAACGACAGCAAGCAGGCCCCCGGTTTGGATATACATGAAGTGGGCGGGGTGCGTATGGGCAAAGACCCTAAAACATCCATGCTTAACGGCTGGAACCAGTTGCATGCCTGCAAAAACGTTTTTGTTACTGATGGCAGCAGTATGCACAGCACAAGCACGCAAAACCCATCGCTAACGTTTATGGCCTTAACTGCAAGGGCTGCAAACTATGCAGTTGAGCAATTGAAGAAGGGAGAAGTATGATGATTGATTTATATTGACAATAGTGGTTTAACCATTTGGCTTAAAAATAAATAAACAAAAGAAAATATTACAAGGTTATTAATGCCTGATACTTTACATATCAACAACAAGGCTGTTTCGCAGAACACGTATGATGCCATTGTTATAGGCAGTGGTATAAGCGGTGGCTGGGCGGCTAAGGAGTTGTGTGAAAAAGGCCTTAAAACATTGGTGCTTGAAAGAGGCCGGAATGTAGTACACATTAAAGACTATCCTACGGCAACTAAAGCACCGTGGGAATTTGCCCACCGCGGACAATTACCCAAAGCAGTAAAGAACGCCAACCCCATCGTAAGCAAATGTTATGCTTTTGATGAAAGTGCACAGCATTTTTTTGTAAAAGATAAAGAGCACCCTTATATACAGGAGAAGCCCTTTGACTGGATTCGTGGTTACCAGGTAGGCGGTAAATCGCTAACATGGGGCAGGCAAACACAGCGCTTCAGCCGCTTTGAATTTGAAGCCCCTGCTAAAGACGGTTTTGCTGTAGACTGGCCCATACGGTATGAAGACCTGGCACCATGGTACTCCTATGTTGAAAAATTTGCCGGCATAAGCGGCAACAGGGATGGATTGGAACATTTACCGGATGGCGAGTTTTTACCACCGTGGGATTTAAACTGTGTGGAAGACCATGTACGGCAATCTGTAGCGCATAATTTCCCCGGCAGGCATGTACTTAAAGGCAGGTGCGCGCACCTTACAAAGCCTGAAGCAGTGCATTACCAGCAGGGGCGCGGCCCCTGCCAGGCAAGAAGCCTTTGCGAGCGCGGCTGCACTTTTAGCGGCTATTTCAGCACAAATTCTACCACCTTGCCATGGGCGGCTAAAACAGGCAATTTAACGCTGCGGCCTCATTCAGTGGTACACTCCATTATGTACGATGGGGAGAAGGGCCGCGCCACCGGCGTTCGCGTAATAGATGCTGACAGCAGGCAAACAACAGAGTTTTATGCACGCATTATTTTTGTAAATGCGGCATGCCTCAACACAAACCTTATCCTGCTAAATTCAACTTCAGCACGCTTTCCCAACGGGCTGGGCAACGATAATGGTTTAATGGGGCATTATATCGCCTTTCAAAATTACCGCGGCAGGGTAACAGGCACTGTTGACGGATTTGAAGACGGTTATTATTTTGGCCGCAGGCCTACTGAAGTAATTATGCCTACTTTCAGGAATGTGCGCGGGCAGGAAAAGAACCTGGATTTTATGCGCGGCTACATGGTGTTTATGGGTGCATGGCGCAGCAGCCTTGCTGACAGCAGCAGTACTGAAACCCTTGGTGCAGTGTATAAAACCAGTATTTCCCAACCAGGAGGCTGGAATGTTTATATGACCAACCAGGGCGAGACAATACCCAAACATGAAAACCATGTACGCCTTAGCAAAGACAAAACAGACGATTGGGGCATACCGCAGCTAATAACATCAGTCGGGTACGATGATAACGACGAAAAACAATTAAAGGATTTTATAACACAGGCATCGGAGATGCTTGATAAAGCCGGTTGTAAAAACATTCAGCAGTTTGACACAAAGCAGGCTCCGGGGCTTGATATTCACGAGGTAGGTGGCGTACGCATGGGCAAGAATGAGAAAACATCCCTGCTTAATAATTGGAACCAATTGCACACCTGTAAAAATGTGTTTGTAACTGATGGTGCATGCATGACGTCAACAGGCTATCAAAACCCATCGCTTACCTACATGGCCATTACGGCGAGGGCGGCTGATTACGCGGTGCAGCAAATGAAAAAGGGAAATATTTGAGCAACACAAAAATTTTGGGAGAAATACCTAAGTTTATATTGTAAAACTTTTTAAATATCACACAAATGAACAGAAGAGATGCCTTATCGAGAGTAGCCTTGATACTGGGAGGTACTATTATTGGCGCAGAAGCCTTCCTGTCTGGCTGCAAAAACCCCACAACAGCTACAGCAACCGGCGCGTTTACGCCCGGTAATATTGCATTGCTGGATGAAGTGGGCGAAACCATATTGCCGGCTACTCCTGACTCGCCCGGTGCTAAGGAAGCCAAAATTGGTGAGTTTATGAAGACTATTGTATCTGACTGCTATGAAGAAAATGACCAAAAAGCCTTTGCTGACGGCATAGCTAAACTGGGTGAGGCCAGCCAGAAAAAATTCAGCAAAGATTTTATGAGTCTTACTGCGCAGCAGAAACATGATTTGCTGGTTGACCTTGATAAGGAAGCAAAAGATTATAATAAAACACGCAAGGAGGGTGACCCTAACCATTACTTCGCTATGATGAAGCAACTTACTGTCTGGGGCTATTTTACAAGCGAGCCCGGGGCTACAAAAGCACTTCGTTATGTAGCCGTGCCTGGCAGGTATGAAGGTTGTATACCCTATAAAAAAGGCGACAAAGCCTGGGCCCTGTAGTTTTACAGTTTGAGAAGTTTAGGCTTTAAATATCCATTGGGAAACCACTGAGCAAACAAACTTTTCAAACCAAAAAAATACTATGCAGCAGTATTACAGCAGGCGGCGCTTTCTGCAGTCAACAGGTTTGGCTGCAGCGGGTACGTTGCTTGCCAAAAATGCCCAGGCAGAACACCCGGGTTATAAAATAAAAAATTTTGGTCTTCAGTTGTCAACGGTGAAGCAGGACATGGCGAAAGACCCCAAAGGCACCCTGAAGCAGATTGCCAAATTTGGCTATACTGAAATTGAAGGGATTGAAGGCCCGCAAGGTATGTTTTGGGGAATGACGCCCGCCGATTTTGAAAAATACACCCGGGACGAACTGGGCATAAAAATGATAGGAAGCCATTGCAGCTACACCAACCTTACAGGTGGCAAAAATAGCCTTGAGGGCAAAGCTGTACAAGCCATCTCTATAGGCATGCCTTATCTTATATGCTCATGGGTAGGCCCGCAAAAATCAATTGACGACTTTAAACGCATAGCAGATGAGTTTAATAAAGCCGGGGAGATTTGCCGGCGCAACGGTGTAACTTATGGCTACCACAACCACGACTACATCTTTAAAGCAATAGACGGGCAGGTACCCATGGACGTATTGCTGCAAAATACCGACCATGACAATGTAGTTTTTGAAATGGATTTGTATTGGGCCATTACAGCCGGCATTGATCCCGAACATTATTTTGATAAGTACAACAAGCGCTTCAGGCTGGTGCACGTAAAAGACCGGAAGAAAGATGCTGCCCCCACCGATACAGATGCATCTTGCGATTTAGGCACAGGCTCTATTGACTGGCCACATTTGCTGCACCGTGCCAAATATAAGGGCGTACGCTTTTTTATTGTCGAACAGGAACGGTTTGACAATAGTACCCCGATGCAGAGTGCAGAAGCAGATGCCAGATATTTAAAGCCCATTATTCCCAAAATATAACATAAGGCAAATTCATAAGGTGGCCGCCTCAAAACAGGGCGGCCTCTTTTTTGTATATACCTTTGCAGCCTATGAAGAGAGAAATAGCCGATATAAGACAGGATTACAGGATGACATCGCTAAATGAGGCCGATACGGTAAGCGATGGTATAGAACAGTTTACGAAATGGTGGATTGAAGCATTAAACAGCGATATACCCGAAGTAAACGCAATGACCCTTGCCACCGCTACCAGAAGCGGGGTTCCTTCGGCGAGAATTGTGCTGCTGAAAGA
>DASZUX010000385.1:0-8332 GCA_035547455.1 Chitinophagaceae bacterium | reverse complement strand
TGGTAGTATTTCTTTCAATGAACACTGCTGTTCTTATTTTGCAGGATCTCGTACTGGTGCGAAAGCAAAATACTGATATGGAACGTGAAAACCTGCACCTGCGCATGAAGAATATTGAAGCAGCCAACCTCCAGTTAAAACAACAGGTACAACCGCATTTTCTGTTTAACTCTCTCAGTACCCTAAAGGCGCTTATTAAAACAAATACTGTTAAGGCGGAAGAATACCTTGTAAAGCTGTCTGATTTTTTAAGGTACGCGGTTTCATCGGGCAGCGTGCATTTGGTTACAGTACAGGAAGAAGTGCAATTGTGCATGGATTACCTGCAAATGCAGCAGATACGTTTTGGCAATGCGCTGCAGATTGCAATAAACACCCCGGGTGTTGTGCTGCAGCAGGGCCAATTACCCGTATTCAGCCTGCAGGTACTGGCAGAAAATGCAATTAAGCATAATATGCTTACAACTGCCAGCCCGCTTGTAATAAGCATATATTATGATGATGGCCGTATAACCGTAACCAATAATATGCAGCCGCTGCAGCCACAGCAACCTGCCTCAGGCGGCATGGGCCTTGCCAACCTTGCAGAACGATATAAAATGTTATGCGGTGATGATATTATTGTTACTAAAACAAACAAAACATTTTCAGTAAGTATAAAAGTGATATGAAAGTTGTAATTATTGAAGATGAAAAGTTAACGGCAGAGGATTTGGCCGGCACCATTGCAAAGGTTGAAAGCAGTATGCAGGTGGTTGCTGTGCTATACTCGGTTACGGAGGCGCTTGCCTGGTTTAGCGATAATGAAGAACCTGATATTATTTTCAGCGACATACAATTGGGCGATGGACTGAGCTTTAAAATATTTGATGCCATTGCCAGTAATATACCCGTTATTTTTTGCACTGCCTATGATGAGTATGCTTTGCAGGCTTTTAAAACTGCGGGTATTGATTATATTTTAAAGCCATTCAGCACTAAAACGATTGCTGCGGCCATTGAAAAATATAAAAACCTGCAGCAGCAGTTTACAAAATCTGTTGCATCGTACGAGGCGTTTGGCAGCGGCCTGAAGGAACTTAGAAAGCAAAATGCCATAATGGTGTTTTATAAAGATAAAATACTGCCGGTACGGCTTGATAATATTGCACTGTTTTACCTGCGGAACAACCTGACGCATCTTGTTACATTTGATAAAGAGCAATATTATATTAACGAAACACTGGAAGAAACCGAAAAGATTACCGGCAGTAAATTTTACCGCGTTAGCAGGCAGCACCTTGTAAACAGGATGGCTATAAAAGACGTATCAAAATATTTTAACCGGAAACTGCTTGTAAACCTTACGCTGCCTTTTAACGAAAAAATTACGGTAAGCAAGGTAAAGGCCAGTAGTTTTTTGGAATGGCTTGCCTGCGGTTAATACCTGCCCTTTTAAATGTTGTTTTGCCCGTTTGGCGGGCATAATGCTTTACGGGCCTGCTACAAGCTTTTACATTTGGTTGCCAATATTGGTAAAGAAAAAAATGTAAAACAATGAAAGCAAAAGTTGCCATTATTTCTACAGGAGTGCTGCTGTCGGCAGTAACATTTGTACATGTTACACACCATTGCCCGCTGCAAATGCTAAAGGGAAGCGCGGCAAAAACAACTGCCGCGCCTGCACCCGCAAATGCTGATGCAAAACCTGCAACTGTGGTGCTGCGCTGAATGCGGTAAGCTGTTACAAAATTAAAAAAGGCTGCCGCAGGCGGCCTTTTGCCTTTATAGCATTACCGCAAGTATATTTTTAGCGGCAAACCTGCCCCAGTCCTTCATCCTGTCCCTTAAAAGCGCCAGCAAGGCAGCATTAGTTACTTTAGTGCCCCTTGCAGGTATTGCAAGGTCTTTATCTGTAATATTTTCAGTATACACTTTCGTGGCAAACCATGAAACGTGTTCATGCGGAATTACCAGGCCCATTATCATACCGGGCAGCCCGGTAAAACTTTCGGGCCCGCCCCGCGTTATTATTTCGTCGGTATAAAATGCAACTACGTAAATTGAATCCATTATCAGTGCATTGGCACGCCGGCATTCAAAGCCGGCAATAGTACGCACCTCATTGGTTATCTTCCATTTTACCTTGCGAAGGCTGTCCTGTACTAAAAATTTTTCTTCAAATACATTTTTCTGGCTGGTGGATTGCTGTGTTGCCAGGCTGGTAAAAACAACATTATCACTGGCCGGGTAGTTGTCCATAAACATATTGTTGTTTGCTGTGTTCCCTTCCCTTCCCGGCTGGTATAACGATTTTGTGCCATTAAAGCGCAGGTCAAAATAGGTTGTAACAAACTGCGGCACATTCTTTTTCATTAATGTTTTCCAGTCATCATCATCAAAGGGCAGGGAATCAATCTGTGCCCATTTGTTTTCTTTTTTTTCAAACTCTATCCTGCCCTGTGTAAGAAAGATGGCGTTTTGCGCATGCAGGTATGCAAGCAGCGGTTGTGCCAGTATTAATGCCGTAATGTATATAAGCTTTTTCATGCTGCTGATTTTTTTTGGTGACGGTTAATCGTTACCAGGCGTTTTGGTGCCTGCCTTATTAAAGTTCCATATAAGTGAAAACATAAAATAGCGCCGTATAGTGGTATTGGTGCTTTGCGAAATAACGTTGCTGGACACAGAGCGAAAGATGCCGAGGTTTTGATTTAGAATATCGTTACCGGTAATTCTTGCCTGCAATGCATCATTTTTAAGAAACTTTTTGGCTATCCACGCATTCAGCAGGAATACATTATTATTACCCTGGAAGACGGTTGTGTTTTGCCTGATAGTGTAATCACCCTCTGCATGTATTTGTATTTTAAGCGGAAGAAATACTTCTGCGAATGGCTGTAATTCGTACGACCAGTATTTTGTTTTAAGCCCCGTTTGCACAGAAGATACACTGTTTGTATAAGTTGCCGAGCCTGACAGGCTGAAGGAATATTTATTTTCTTTGCGTTTGTTTAAATATAAGCCACCCGTATAATTATCACCATCTGTTATGTTTAGCAGGCCATTGTAAAAATTTTGGTTCCTGCTGCGGCTATAGCCTGCGTTAAAGCCAACGCCAATATCCCACTTTTTTATTTTAATGCCATAGTCTGCATCTAACCTTAAACGGTGGTTGCCATTGATATTAACATATTGCGTTACCGTTTTGCCACCTGTATCAATAGCACTTTTGTTGGTTATGTCGTTTTGAACAAAATCATACGATGCATTGAAGCTTATATCCCGTTCCTTAAGCACTTTATAGTCGTAGTAATACAGCGACATATAATTAGAAAAAGATGGTTTCAGCGCAGGGTTACCAATGGTTATGTTTAAGGGATCGTCGTTAACATGCACAGGTTGTATTTGTTCGATAGAAGGCTGGTTGGTATAGCCGTTATACCTTAAGGACAGCCGCCTTTGCTGTGAAAATTGTAAGGTAATATTGGACTGCGGGTTCCAGTTTACAAAGGAGCGCTTAACCGATGTATCAGCATGTACATCGGTTTGCGTAAAGCTGGTATAACTCATATCGTTGCCGGCAGAAATGCGAAGTTTTTTGCGGTTATAAATATATGCTGCGCCGCCCCTGTGTATGAGGACATTAAATTTATAATTGTTGCTGTAAATACTGTCAAAATCAGTGTATTTGCCACCAGCATCCTTGTTATAAGAACTGCGTATGGACGTACTGTTATTAATAATAACGCCGTAATTAAATACAAGGGAGGCATACTTTGAAAGCGGCTCAGAATAGGTGAGTTTGGTATTAAAGCCTGTGTTTTGACTGGAGTTTACTTTATACTGGTCCGTTACAAGATTGCCCGACGGGTTGCCCTTTGAAAAGAAATTTGTGGTTGAATTGAGATAACCGGTGCTGTTGCTGCTGGTGTAGTTTTCGCCCAGGTTAAATGACATTGTTCTTCCCTTCTTTTTAAATTTTTTGCGCCATAGTATATTACTGTTAATAGATTTATTATCGCTTATGGAGCTTAAAGCGCGGCTGTTTTGATTTACAAGAGAGCTGTCTGTAAAACGTTCTTCTGACTCGTTAAACGTGTTGCTTGTTTTATGGGTTGTGGCACCTTCAGCAAATATTTTTACAGAAGAGGACGAATCAATCTGCAGCTCATAATAGGCGTTGGCTTTATTGCGCAAAGCGTAATTGCTGAACCTGCTGTTTTGGCTGTTATAATATACCGTGTCGTGCAGTATGGTTTGCGAGGTATTGCTGCCCTGCCCGTCCACATTCAAATGCAATATTTTATAGTTGCCGTTTATTGCCTGTTTGTCATCGTTCCATTTATTATTATAATGCAGCCCGCCAGTTTGTACACGCGGGTTGCCCTGGCCTTCGTAATTGCCAGTCCACGAGTCAAGTTCATCATAGCTGCCGTTTATGCTAAAGTAGCCGTTTTGTTCATCGTAGCTTGCGCTGCTTAAAGGGTTGTCGCCATAGCTGCCTGCCTCTTCCCAGTTAAGGCCTGTTTTACCAATGTTTGAAACAATGCCATAAGCGGCAAACTTTTCTTTGTTTTTAAATATATTGGCCATTAACTGGTTGTCATAATAACCGTGTGTTGCGCCACCCAGGTTTACTTTGCCAAAATAGCCATTCTTTTTACCGTCTTTAAGTTTAATGTTTATCGTTTTTTCACTCTTGCCGTCATCAATACCTGTAAAGGCTGCCTGGTCGCTTTTTTTGTCGTATAGCTGTACTGCACCTACCATATCGGCCCGCAGGTTTTGTGTAACCAATGTTGGGTCGTCGCCAAAAAACTCTTCGCCATCCACCAGCACTTTTTTAACAGTCTCTCCCTGCGCGGTAATCTTGCCGTTTTTGTCAACCTGTATGCCCGGTATAACTTTTAATAAATCTTCTACCGTGGCATTAGGCTGCACCTTAAAACTATCGGCGATAAACTCAGTAGTATCTCCTTTTAACCTTATAGAGCCAAGCTGCTGTTTTACTATAACTTCCTGCAGCAGGTTGGCTTTTAAAATTAAATCAATAGAGCCCATGTTTAACACTTGTGCTGAATCCGTAATAGTAATGCGGTCGGCATAATCAACATAGTGCGGGTAGGTTATAAGCAAAATATAGTCGCCTTTTGCAATACCCTTAATGGTAAACGCCCCGTTTGTATTGCAGCGTGCAAAACCTTCCATTATAGAATCTTTAGCTCTCAGCAGCGATACAGAAGTATTGGGCAAATTTTGCCTGTTAACAGTATCGGTAACTATTCCTTTAATTGAAGCGTTTTGGGCGCCGGCGATACAAAAGCACAGCACAGAAAAAAGTAACAGCAGTGTTTTTCTCATGAGCAGGGTTTAGAGCGTTGGAAGTTTAATAACGTAAATTTGCTATATTTATTTGTTAAACATAAATACGCCTTCTTATTATTACGTTAAAACCTTGCCTGCATAAACTGGTTAACAGGAAGCAGTGCCTGCAGGTTGTTTATTAAAATGTATAAAAGTAAGCCGCCCTGCTATGAACCAGTAAGATATAGAACCGGCAATTGATACCATTACAGATACGATAAACGGCCATAGAAAACTACCGCTTTTTGCATAGAGATAGCCCGTAACCACCGGGGCGACGATACCTGAAATGTTGGAGAAAGTGTTTTGAATGCTGCCAATAATGGCAATTTCGCTTTTTGATTGCGCAAGTTCTTCGGGTATGCTCCAGATGCTTACAGAAGCCGACACAAGAAATATGTATGATAAGGTTAACAGCGCCACGATAGCATAAATATTTGATGTAAACAGGCTGAATATAATAATGGTGGAAAGCATCATGCCAAGGCAAACAGGGGTTTTCTTTACGCGCGTGGCGTTATGGCCTTTGGCAATAAGCCTGTCAATAATAACGGCGGTAGCAATTTCGCCCAATATGGCAAAAATTATGGGGGTAGCTGCTATTATGCCTGAAGACAGCAACTGCAGGCCTTTTTCTTTTACAAGGTATGTAGGTAGCCAGGTAAGATAAAAGCTTTTAAGATAGTTGAAGCAAAAAAAGCCGATGCTTATGCCGATTACTTTTTTATGCGCAATAAATTTTAGTAATGGCGCTTTTGTAAGCACCTGTTGTTGCGTACCAGCGGTAATGGCGTAAACCTCCTGCCGGGATATACGCGGGTGCATAGCGGGGTCGTCCCTGAAATAACAGTACCAAACAATGCTCCACACCAGTGTTAAAACGCCTGAAAAAATAAAACTGGTCCGCCAGTTAAAAGCTGTAATTACCCAGGCAATAACAAGCGTGGCGAAGCCGATGCCCGCATAAGAGCCAATATCAAAAAGGCCAATGGCTTTTACACGTTCCTGTTTTGGAAACCACCTGCCGGTTACCGAAGCAAAGGCAGGATATACAGGCGCCTCAAAAACGCCTATTAAAAACCGGAATACCAGCAGGCTTACAAAACCAAAGCTTAACCCGCAGGCAGTGCTGGCAAACGCCAGCAGTATTGTGGCGGCGGTTAAAGTTTTACGGGCCCCTTTTTTAAAAACAACATAACCGCCAATCATCATCATAAGCACATAACCGGTAAAAAAGGCAGACATTACCCAGCCTTTTTGCACCTCGGTAAGCGGGAAACTTTTGGGTATTTCTATAATGGACTGTGAAATATTTACCCTGTCAAGGTAATTGATGAGAATACCAAGGAACATGAGAAAACCTATTTTCCAGCGGATGGTTTTTAGCATAGCAAGCGCCTTTCCTGGTACATTAAATATAAAGAAGGCATTTTAGTAAAAATACACTTTAAGCAGTTTATGCCAGCAGCATCAACTTTCAATTACAATATTAAACCTGCCTAACAAACCTGTCACTCCTTCTAAAGAAAACTTCGCTTTTTTTACTTTGTTAGTGGTGGGATCAATAGCATAATTATATGCCGTACGAAGGTCTGCTTTTTCCAGTATTGTATTTTCAAATTTTGCACCGGCAAGGTTGCAATGGTTAAAAACTGCTTCAGTTAAATTAGCCTCCGTAAAATCTGCTTCCTGTAACTGGCAGCTTTTAAAAATGGTCTTCTTTATATTGGCTTTGTAAAACGATGTATTATTAAGTGTACAATCCTCAAAAGTAAATGACAATCCAAACTGGTTGCAGGTATCAAAAAGCAATCCAAGCATTTTACAGTCTTTAAACTGAACATCCCGCAATAATGTTTCGTGCAGCTTTGCCAGGCTAAGGTTGCAGTTGATAAATATGCAGTCAATAAATAAATTACCTGAAAGGCTTGCGGCTGAAAAATCGCAGTAGGCAAAACTGCAATCTTCATATTCGCCCTTTGGCAGCGGTTGCTGCGTATAGTTTATTTTGCTGAATGATTGTGACGAGAATGAGACAGCCATAAAAAATATTTTGCCCTTTGAGCAGACAAAATAGCTTTTTTTAAATAAATACCGGCAAGGCAAACAAAAATGAAGTTTTGGATATTATAATAACCGCAACCCCCTAAAACTTACTGCCTGGTATAATACGTTAGTTTTGCCGCTGTCCTGTAAATAAGGATGGAAAAAAACATATAATAAACCACCCCATGCCAATAATGCAACTTAACCATATAAACCTGGTGGTTTCAAACGTAAAGGAGAGCATCGGCTTTTTTGAAACCTACTTCAATTTTACCTGTACGGATGTGAAAGGTGATAACGTTGTGGCGATTTTAAAAAACGCCGGCGGTTTTACACTTGTAATCATGGCTTCTAAAAATGAAAAACCCGTTTACCCGCAGGCGTTTCACATAGGCTTTATGCTGGATAGCGAAGCAGAAGTAGTACAGACTTACCGCAACCTGGAAAATGGAGGCATTGCAGCCCGCGAAGCGCCCCGCAAAATAAGAGACAGTTTTGGCTTTTATTTTAATTATGACAGTATAATGATTGAAGTAGGGCATTACGTGGAAGGGCAATAAAAAAGCCTTCGAACATTAAAGCTGAAGGCTTGCTTTGGTGACCCCGCTGGTACAAAATTCGAACTCGTTATTGGAAGGTTTGAGGCTTTTATGCGATTTATTAGCTGCATAAATTGGCCCTCAAAATGCAAAAGCTATTTTAGCCTTCCCATTTTCGATCATCTTTGAGAAATTGAGCGTTTCCCATATTGATGACCTGACATGAACGACCTTCAAGCTTTCTTCAATTGACAGTAAGATTACCACTACCACAGAACAGGCCAGGTACTCCTTGCCTGGCTCAAACACAATAACGTAATGGTATAACGGTTAAGTAAAATAGTGGGCTGGCAATGCCAACGTTAAGTATGCGTACTATCTCATATATAAACTGGCGGGAG
>DASZUX010000384.1:0-2584 GCA_035547455.1 Chitinophagaceae bacterium | reverse complement strand
AATATCACTTTTACTTCAGCACCCTGTTTTACCAGCAGGCGAACCAGCAATATAGCCTTATACGCTGCTATACTGCCTGTTATGCCCAGCAATATTTTTTTGCCGTTTAGCATTGGAGAAAGTTCGTTGTTAATAGTTGGTGGTTCATAATACGGTAAGGTTATGGTTTTTATTATATAACTGAAATTTTAAAGATGACCGGCTAAAACAGGTATGCTAAAACAACCATACGCTACAACCATGAACCAACTCACCACAAAGTAATAAAAAACGACGGTGATGTACACCGCCGTTCTAAAATTAACTATAAATAACAATCTGTTTACCTGAAAAGATCGTTATCGTTGTTGTTGCGATAATAGATTTTACCCTCCATAAACTCCTGCGTAGCAAGTATTGCAGGGTTAGGCATTTTTTCATACGCCCTTGATATTTCAATCTGCTCCTTGTTCTCATGTATTTCTTCAAGGCTATCGGTATGGGTGGCAAACTCTTCCAGTTTATTATGCAATTCTTCTTTAAGAGCAATGTTAATCTGGTTTGCCCTTTTGCCAATAATGGCAATAGAATGGTAAAGGTTACCGGTTTTTGCCTTAATATCAACCAGGCTTTTGGTTTCCACCACGCTGGCCGTACTAGCGCTGTGTTGTCGCCTTAGCTTGCTCATTTTTTATTTTGTTTATATTGTTTTGAGATAGTGTTTTAAACTCTTTTACCTGGTCCTTCAGCTTACTTTCAGGAAAGCGGTCGCTAAAATCATCACACTCGCTTATCACTTTTTGGTAGCGTTCTTCCTGTTTTGCATAAAAGCTTTGTTCAGCGTATTTGTAATACGATTTGATGACGTCCAGCTTATATTCATCACCCTTTTCAGAGTCGGGAAAATCCTCCATCAAGGTAGTAAATGCCACGGCAGCAGCCTTAAAATCGGGGTACCCGATATCATAATATAATTGCGCCGCTTTGTATTCCTTCAGTTCAAGCTTCCTCCTGCACAAATCCATATAATTGGTGGCATCTTTAACACGCGGGCTTTCGGGGTGCATGCTTATGTAAGCCTGGAACAATGATATTGCTTTTTGCGTATTTGTCTGGTCAAGGTCAACCTTGGGCGACTGCATGTAAAAGCAGTATGCCCTCATAAACTCAGCCTCATCTTCCTTTGAACTGTTTGGGAAGCTTTCGGTAAAAGTTTTAAACAGGTTTTCAGAGTTCAGGTAGTCTTTTGAATAAAATGCGCAGTAGGCATATTTAAAATACATATCCTCAAACCGCGGATCGCCTTTAAAATAAGGGAAGATATCATCAAAAATCTGCTGGGCTTTATCGTATTTTTTCTGGGTATAGTATTGCTCGGCCATCTTCAGCTTGTATTCATTGTCCCTGCTTTTTAATACCTTTCCAAACTCAGAGGCACACGAAGCAAACACAGAAGCCGCAAAAAATATATAGATAAAACTTTTCATAAAGTTGGCAAAGTTATGATTTTACGGCAAATTAGGCACTGGAAAAATGCAATTTGCTGTTACTCAGTTAATAAAAACATAAAACATCTGCAAAAACGATTGCACAACGCAGCAGTAAACAATTATAAGGCAAACCAAATTAAACAATTTTGGTTATGCAAAGTCTTATGTAAATAACATATTAAACTATTTTTGCCACCTTAAAAATTGGAGAATGAAAAAATTGTATGCACTTTTTGTATTGATTGCCGGCCTTACGGGATTGATTGCCAATGCACAAAACGATGCTAATGCTAAGAAAATACTGGATAATGTAAGTGCAAAAATTAAAACATTTAAGGGCATTACCGCCAATTTTACCTATGTAACAAAAGATAAAAAAAATATACAAAGGGGTTCGGTACAGGGGCTTATAAATATTAAAGGGCAGAAATATTTTATTAAACAAGGTACAACCGAAATATACTCAGACGGTACAAAACAATGGAATTACAATGGCGAAACCAACGAAGTGACTGAAGCGGAAATAGACGATGACAGCAAAACCCTTAGCCCACAAAACCTGATGTCTGACTTTTACGACAAAGACTTTACCTATAAACTTGCTTCTTCAGCCGGGCAATACTACCAGATAGACATGG
This sequence comes from Chitinophagaceae bacterium, assembly GCA_035547455.1. Classification (GTDB taxonomy): domain Bacteria; phylum Bacteroidota; class Bacteroidia; order Chitinophagales; family Chitinophagaceae; genus JABDFW01. Next base: position 477 of record DASZUX010000384.1, on the reverse strand, counting down.
AGCCTACTGATAAAAGAAAGAATTTTAAAGAAGTAACTGTGTATATTGACAAGGCTAAAAACGTTATAACAAAAGCCAAAGTACTGGATAAAAGCGATAATACCATTGAGTTTAGCCTTAGCAAAATAAACACCAGCGCCGTAATACCCGACTCTAAATTTGTATTTGATAAAAGCAAACATCCCGGTGTTGAGGTGGTAAACCAGTAAGGCTGCGCATTAAAATTGTATAACCACTTTACCTTTTTTATTTTTCCTGGTAGTAATCCACGACGGCCATTTTTTTATTAAGGCCATTGCAGCAGCATCGCTTTGCCGGTTAAGCGATTTGGTAACTTCCTGTTTTCCGCATTTGAGCCACCCAAGTTAAAATTTGATATCAAAGGCGGATAGAAGCTGTTGCTGTTCAAAAGTTTTAGCAAGGATAATCTTAGTGGTTTTCCTTGATACTGGTAATTTGGTTGTTACGGTAAATATT
>DASZUX010000383.1:0-6743 GCA_035547455.1 Chitinophagaceae bacterium | reverse complement strand
GCTGCATACGAAGAATTGTATGCACAGGATTGGATTGAAACGCTGCCCCGCAGGGGTGTGATGGTATCGCAGCATTTGCCTGAAATAAAACCCCGCACTTTTAGGCCGGAGAAAATAAAACGCTCTTACCAGGCAGAGCCGTCTTTCGATTACAAAAAAATATCCCCGGTTAATAGGCCGTCAATGACCAGCGGCAATTACAGGCTTGCCATCAATGATGGTTTTCCTGACGCGCGGGTTGCACCGCTTGATCTGCTTTCAAGAGAATACAGGCGGCTTTTTGACAAAGCCAATTCATCTGCACTGAGTATGTATGCAGATAATGCAGGCAGTACCAGGCTACGTACGGCTATTGCAGGTTTTTTGTCAGGCACACGCGGATTAAGTATAGGCACGGAGCATGTATTAATAAGCAGGGGTGCACAGATGGCAATATACCTTGCTGCGGCTTTATTGATTAAGCCTGGCGATACAGTTATAGTAGCGGAACCCAACTACCGCATGGCGAATATGATATTTGAACAGTTTGGCGCTAAGTTGTTGAGGGTGCCCGCTGACGAAAACGGGATAAATATTGAGGCTGTTGAAAGATTATGCAGGAAGGCGAAGCCTGCTTTGCTGTATGTAATACCACATCATCACCACCCAACTACGGTAACCCTTAGCGCGGAAAGAAGAATGAAGTTGCTTCAACTGATAGAAGCATATAATTTACCTGTAATTGAGGACGATTATGACTATGATTTTCACTATAACCATAATCCAATTCTGCCATTGGCCAGTGCAGGTCACAGTGGAAATGTAATTTACATTGGTTCTCTCACCAAGTTTCTTGCTCCCTCGGTCAGGGTAGGGTATATGGCAGCGCCTGAAGCATTTATACGGCAGGCATCGCAGTTGAAAATGATGATTGATATACGCGGCGACATTTTACTGGAAGAAGCGCTGGCAACCCTGTCAAATGCGGGTCATATACAACGGCATTTGAAGAAATCAGTAAAATTGTATCACCACAGGCGCGATATATTTTGTGATTTATTGGATGAGGAACTGGGAGGCATTGTTTCATTTGTAAAGCCACAAGGCGGCATGGCTGTATGGGTTGCATTTGACAAAAAATACCCGTTGCCCCTTATTGCACAGCGTGCAGCCAGGAAGGGGCTATATATGAGTGATGGCAGCACCTATAATTCAGGCGTTATACATTATAACAGCCTGCGGATGGGATATGCTTCGCTGGAGGAAAGCGAAATGCTGGAGGTGATAAAAATTATTAAAAAATCGCTTTAATAAATGGTATGTTTTATAAAAACTATCGCCAGCCGCCTGCTTTTACAGGTAATATGCGGGCTGCTTTTTGCTATAAAGTTGCATAAATTTTCTGCTAAACTTTACCCATTGCAGGGTCGCTGTACGCCGGCTTGCCTGTTTCCATCCTGCCTGCATACCTTCTTTCAAAAGTGTCATTGCCTTTAACCTTCACAGTAAAGTCGTACCAGCCAAAACTTTTACTAACATCCAGGCTTGTACTGCCGGTATTGTTAATATCATTTTCCCTGCTACCGGTATTATAACTGTTATCAGTTATTAATACCTGCAATTTTTCCTTGCTGGTTTGGTGAATAAGAATTTGCATTGCTGCGGTGTTATAGCTTATGGTAACATTCAGCAAAGGGTCGTCGCTGTTGCCGGAAAACGAACGCATAAAGCCATTGGGGCCATATACTTTTACATGATATTGATTATTATCAAACAGGGCTAAAGGCAGTTCGTCTTTTAACTTGTCACCTGGCAAAACAGTATATGCGCGTACAGAAACATTTTCATCAGCGTTATTGTCATTTTGTTTATTGTACAGGTATGCGTTAAAAGGTACACCGGCAGATTTTGACCCTGCTGCCAGCATTAAGGCCAAACTTTTTTTGTCACCGGTTAATGCACCGTCAGCATAAATTTCATAGGGCAGGGCACATGACATACGTATGCCCGCTTCCTGTTCCGGAATAAAGGGAGATGAAGCCGGGGCTTGTTTAGCCTGTGCAATATCTTCTTTGCTAAGTTGTTTGTAACCGGCGGGAATATCTTTAAATTTAGCCTTGTGTATGCCTTCAATTACTGCATTCTTTTCAAGAAATACTGGTGTGGAAATGCTCTCCCCATTGTACGGCCTGAATATGGTAGTGAGGTCACCGCAAACAGCGCGCCTCCAGGGGCTTATGTTGGTTTCTTTTATTTCTTTACCCGTTTTTTTGTGCAGGAACTTTTCAAGAAACTGTAATGGAGAAGTATGGTCAAACACCTGGCTGCAAACCCACCCGCCCCTGCTCCATGGAGAGGCTACTACCATAGGAACCCTGTAACCAAGGCCTATTGGTCCTTCGCGCATATACTCCTGCGGCCAGTTTTTCTTTTTCATCTCCTGCTCCATTGTTACAAAGTCAACAGAAGTGTCCAGGCCTGCGGATGCCTTGCCGGTATTTGCATTGTGCATATTAGGGGCTGTAAACGGGGGAAAATGATCAAAGTATCCATCATTTTCATCATACGTAAGTATGAAGATTGTTTTCTTCCATACTTCAGGGTTTTGGGTTAATATGTCAAAAACCTCAGATACATACCAGGCGCCATACCAGGCAGAACCCGGGTGATCGCTAAATGTTTCAGGCGCTACCAGCCAGGATACAGCCGGTAACTGCCCGGTTTTAACATCCTGCCTGAACTGGTGCAGCACATCACCTTTGGGTATGTTTACTTCCCGTTCAATATCACCATCCATGTATTTGTGTGCCATAAGGCTGTGATAGCCGGGGTCATTCCTGTTGTTGGTAAAAGCTTTATCGTGCAGGTTTTTAGCAAGCTGGCTAAGCTGGTCGTATTTTTCTTTGGTAAAAATATCTTTTTCTTCCAGCACCTTCTTTAATTCGTCTTTTTTATCCCGCAGGCTGTGGTGCGCTTTCTCCAGGTCTTTGTCTGAAAGGCCGCCAGCATTTATTTTTTGTTCAAGCGTTGCAATTTCACCTGGTAAAGTGATAGTGGCAGATGCAAGGTAGTTCCTGTATTTCTCTGATAACCGTACATTATACTGTTCAAAATATTCTATAGGGTTATCAGTAAAGTTGGCAAGCCAGGCATCTTCTTCTCCTGTAAAACCACCCCCTGCACTAATTTCATTTTGGTAAATTTTCCATGATACGCCATTTTCCTCCAGCCTTTCGGGAAAAGTTTTCCATTTTGCCCACACACCATAGTCTACGTCTTCGTTCCAAACATTAGCTTTTGAATTTTCGTGCTGTTCTTCACGAATGGTCCCTGTCCATAAATACAGCCTGTTAGGCGAAGTACCTGTAAGGCTTGAGCAGAAGTGCTGATCGCAAACGGTAAAGGCGTCGGCAAGGGCATAATAAAAAGGAATGTCTTCGCGTGTATAATATCCCATGGTCAGGGGTATATCTTTATACTCGTTGTCGCCAGATTGTTTTACATCAAGCCACCTGTTATGCCTGCCCTGGTTGTGTGCATCAATCTGGTTTGACCATGAATGAGGTAATGATCCCATCCATGTTATTTTAGTGTTTTTAATGTCAAGATGAAAAGGTGCATAAGTTTCGCCTTCCTTATTGGTTTGAAGCCATACAGGATGCTGGTTTGGCAGTTTTATGGCGTGGGGGTCATTAAAGCCCCGTACACCCTGCAGGGTGCCAAAACAATGGTCGAAGGAACGGTTTTCCTGCATTAAAATAACCACGTGTTCCGCATCGTAAAAAGTAGTGCCTGGTGCAGGGTTAATTGCAAATGCTTTTTGAATAGATGGCGGCAGCGTACCTATAAGCCCTGCGCCGCCTGAAAGCAATGCGGCTTTTTTTAGAAAGTCCCTTCTTGTACTCATGGTTAATTGAATGAGCGATGAAAGTACACAAAGCGATGAATATTTTAAAGGGCTTCACGATTATTTAACCGCACTGCCGGCAACACCTGTAAGTATTGTTAATAATTTACCATTTACTTTTGCTGTTTACAAAGCGCATGGCAGGTGTTTACATACATATTCCCTATTGCAAAAAAGCATGTCATTACTGTAATTTTCACTTTTCTACCACGCGGTATAATATAAAGGCGATGGTGCAGGCAATTGCAGACGAAGCAGCATTACGCAGCAATTATATTACGGGGAGCGTGAGCACTATATACCTGGGGGGTGGAACTCCATCTTTATTAGACACAAATGACATAAGGTTTTTACTTAACAGTATTTCAGAATTATTGAAAGTTGAAGACAAGCCTGAAATTACCCTTGAAGCAAACCCTGACGATATTACAGCAGCTAATTTAGCTGCATGGCGCAATGCCGGTATTAACAGGCTTAGCATAGGTGTGCAGTCTTTTTTTGAAGAAGATTTGCAATGGATGAACAGGGCACACGGCGCAGCCCAGGCATTGCAAAGTATACAACTGGCACAAAAAGCAGGATTTAATAATATAACTATTGATCTTATTTATGGTACGCCCACGCTTACTGATGAACAATGGGCGTATAATGTGCAAACTGCAGTGGAGCTTAACATTCCGCATCTATCCTGCTATGCATTAACGGTAGAGCCTAAAACGGCGCTTGACAAGATGATTGCAGCCCAAAAAATGCCCGGTATTGATGCAGAAAAGCAGGGCCGCCAATTTGAATTATTAATGCGGTGGCTGGAAAAAGCAGGTTATGAGCACTACGAAATCTCAAACTTTGCCAGGCCCGGCAAGCGCAGCAGGCATAACAGCAGTTACTGGCAGGGGGCAAGTTACCTTGGCCTTGGGCCTGCGGCACATTCATTTAATGGAAACAGCAGGCAGTGGAACATAGCAAATAATGCGCTTTATTTAAAAAGCATTGGGCAAGGTATTGTTCCATTTGAAATAGAACTGCTTACCCCCCTGCAGCAATTAAATGAATACATTATGACAGGTCTGAGGACAATTGAAGGAAGTTCGTTGCAGCATGTAAAAATTTTATGGGGTGATGAATATGCCCATGCAATAGAGCAGGAAGTTACCGCCTTTATACATGACGGCAGGGTAGTTTTGAAAGGTGGCAACATAGCACTTACACCGTACGGGAGATTATTTGCAGATGGCATTGCCGCTGCGCTTTTTCGCGTATAATTAAACATATTATAATTACGCTTTATCCTTTTTTAATGCCTTGCTGAAAACCCAAAGGGTTACTTTTATATTTTAAAAGTAATCCGTATCAAATCATCACCTAATATGGCCAAATACAGGTTGTTTTTACTTGTTGCCCTTTTGTATGGGTTTGCTACACTACACGCGCAACAGGCCGATTCAATTAAGGTAAAAGTTTATTTTGCGCTTGATAAATACAATATATCACCGGAAGCAAAAAAAACATTAGACGCTTTTATTAAGAACCACCGGGAAATTACCTGGATAAATATTGAGGCATTTACGGACAGCCGGGCCAGCGTTGCATACAACGATGTGCTGGCTATGAACAGGGCAAAATCAGTACAAAATTACCTGCTTAATAACGGGCTTGCAAAAACTACGGAAACACATATAAATGCTTTTGGCAAACGAAAACAGCTTGATTTGGGCACATCAGAAGCTGCACATCAAAACAACAGGGTAGTTATTTTAACCTGTTATGTTGTACCCCCGGTAATAAACAAACCCACCCTTAGGCCGGCAAAAGCCGATACTGTAAAAACAGTACCACCATCACCGCCACCGCCCGCCGCAAAAAAAGATACTGTAAAAGTTGATGTACCTGAAGCAAAACCGGCACCAGGTACTACCCAAAAGCAGGAGGTTATAAAAGCTTCCCCCATTGTAACATCATCACCGGCAGATACAATAAAGACACCACCGGCTGCTGACACTTTACGACCGGCAATAGAAGTAAAGGAAACGGTGCCTACAGGCGAGGTGGACCGAGGGCTTGAACAACGCATACTTGAAGTAATTAAACATGCTAAAGTGGGTGAATCATTCGTGCTGCATACGATTTATTTTATGGAAGGAAGGCATGTTTTTGTAAAAGATGCTACATCGCCGTTACAGGCTGTGCTGGCTGTAATGAAGGCAAGGCCTGCACTGGAACTTGAAATACAGGGGCATGTGTGCTGTACTGATTCACTTGCTGAAGATGCGCTTGATTTTGATACCCATCTTTTTAATCTTTCTTATGCAAGGGCACAGGCTGTAGCCGATTACATGGTAAAGAACGGCATAGCACGGGAAAGAGTGCAATCACTCGTTGGATTTGGGTCAAGAAGGCGGATTGTTTACCCTGAAAAAACGCTTGCAGACCGTAACCGTAACCGCAGGGTAGAGTTTAAGATTTTGAAAAAATAAAACCTTCAGTAAAAAAGTAACATGAAAGCAAAAACTGTTGTTTTATACTGCATTGCAACGCTTCTATTATATTCCTGCTCGGCACCCTACCAGGTGAGTACAAATGTAAAATTGAAATATACCTGGGAGGTAAGCAGCGTTACTGTAGAAGGCGACCTTGCCGGCACTGCAATAAATGCTCCTGTATTTGAAGATGCTACATTAGACTGCCTGCGGGGAAGCAAATGGTCTTTCTTTGATGATGGCGGTGGAAATTATGTAGTGAATAGTACAGACACTGTTAGTTGTTTAAGGGGCACCAGGAAAATTACATGGGAGGTTGTGACACTGAAGGGAAAGTCGCACTACCTGCAATTTTACCGTTATAATGCACCCAAAGGAAT